>NZ_JBBEOI010000031.1 GCF_037860755.1 Aquipuribacter hungaricus
AGCCGCTGCAGGCCCCCCGTGTCGCCGCGCTGCGGGACCGGCTCGCCGACGGCATCGCCGCCCTCGACCCCACCGCCGTGGTGCGCGGCGCGGACCGGCACGCCCCCGGCGCGCGGCTGCCGGGCAACCTGCACGTGACGTTCACCGGCTGCGAGGGCGACTCCCTGCTGTACCTGTTCGACGCCGACGGCATCGCGGTGTCCACCGGGTCCGCGTGCCGGGCCGGGGTCCCCGAGCCCTCGCACGTGCTGTCGGCCATGGCCGTCACCGACGTCGAGGCCCGCGGCGCGCTCCGGTTCTCGCTCGGGCGCACGAGCACCGAGGCCGACGTCGACCGGGTCCTCGCGGTCCTGCCGGCGATCCTCCGCCGCGCCCGCGCCGCCGCGGCACGGGTGAGCGGCGCCGCGGTGACCGTGCCGTGAGGGTGCTCGCCGCCATGTCCGGCGGCGTGGACTCCGCGGTGGCCGCCGCCCGTGCGGTGGACGCCGGGCACGAGGTCGTCGGGGTGCACCTGGCCCTGTCCCGCTCGCCCGCCCAGCAGCGCACCGGTTCGCGCGGCTGCTGCAGCGTCGAGGACGCCGGCGACGCCCGTCGCAGCGCCGACGTGCTCGGCATCCCGTTCTACGTCTGGGACCTCGCCGAGCGGTTCCAGGCCGACGTCGTCGACGACTTCGTCGCCGCCTACGCCGCGGGCCGCACCCCCAACCCGTGCGTGCGCTGCAACGAGCGGATCAAGTTCTCCGCGCTCCTCGACCGCGCCCTCGCCCTCGGCTTCGACGCCGTCGCGACCGGGCACTGGGCCCGCCTGGAGCAGGGCCCGGACGGCCCGGCGCTCTACCGGGCCGCCGACGCCGCCAAGGACCAGTCCTACGTGCTCGCCTCCGTGCCCGCGCAGCGGCTGGCCCACGTCGTCCTGCCGCTGGGGTCAGAGCCGTCCAAGGCAGGCCTGCGCGCCGAGGCCGCCGACCGGGGCCTGTCCGTGGCGGGCAAGCCCGACAGCCACGACATCTGCTTCGTGCCCGACGGCGACACCGCCGCCTGGCTCACCCGCCGCCTCGGCGACGCCCCCGGGCCCGTGGTCGACCGCGACGGCACCGAGGTCGGCCGCCACGACGGCACCCACCGCTTCACCGTCGGTCAGCGCCGCGGCCTGCGGCTGGACCGCCCTGCCGCCGACGGCGCCCCCCGGTACGTGCTGTCCATCAGCCCCGTCGAGCGCACCGTCACCGTGGGCGGGGCGGCCGACCTGCTCGTCGACGAGGTCGTCGGGCAGGACCCCGTCTGGCACCGCACGGCGCCCGCCGCCGGGGCTGCGGTGCACGTGCAGGTGCGCGCCCACGCCGCCCCGGTGCCCGCGCAGGTGCACGCCGACGGCGACCGGGTCGTGCTGCGCCCGGTCGACCGGCTCCCGGCCGTGGCGGCCGGCCAGACGGTGGCCGTGTACGACGGCGACCGCGTCCTGGGCGCGGTGCGCGCGGCCTGAGCACGCCCCTAGGCTCGTGGGCATGGAGTCCCGACACGTCCCCCGCCTCGGTGCGTCCCTGTCCGTCGTCGGCCTCGGCTGCTGGCAGCTGGGCGCGGACTGGGGCGACGTCGACGACGCCGACGCCCTGGCCACCCTCGACGGTGCCCTCGACGCCGGCGTCACGTTCCTCGACACCGCCGACGTCTACGGTGACGGCCGCAGCGAGCGCCTCGTCGGCCGCGCCGTCGCCGCCCGCGACGACGTCCTCGTCGCCACCAAGGCCGGCCGCCGCGCCGACCCCCACGTCCCCGAGGCGTTCACGCCCGAGAACCTGCGCGCCTGGACCGACCGGTCCCGCGAGAACCTCGGCGTCGAGACCCTCGACCTGGTCCAGCTGCACTGCCCGCCCACCCCGGTGTACTCCGCCGACGCCGTCTTCGACGCCCTCGACCAGCTCGTCGCCGACGGCTCGCTGCGCGCCTACGGCGTGAGCGTCGAGCGGACCGACGAGGCCCTCACGGCCATCGCCCGCCCGGGCGTGGCCACCGTCCAGATCATCCTCAACGCGTTCCGGCTCAAGCCGCTGGAGCAGGTGCTGCCCGCGGCCCAGGAGGCGGGCGTCGGCATCATCGCGCGGGTGCCGCTGGCATCCGGGCTGCTCAGCGGCAAGTACGACGCCTCGACGACGTTCGCGGCCGACGACCACCGCACGTACAACCGCGACGGCTCCGCCTTCGACGTCGGCGAGACCTTCGCCGGCGTGCCGTTCGAGGTCGGCCTCCGCGCGGTCGAGGAGCTTCGTGAGGTCGCCGGCGACCGGCCGCTGGCGGAGCTGGCCCTGCGCTGGGTCGTCGACACCCCGGGCGTCACCACCGTCATCCCGGGTGCCCGCAACGCCGAGCAGGCCCGGCGCAACGCCGCGGTGGCCGGCAGCCCCGCGCTGACCGCCGACGAGCGCGACGCCGTCGCGGCCGTGTACGACCGGCACGTCCGGCCCCTGGTCCACGACTCGTGGTGAGCCTGCCGGCGGGGCCCTGGGCGTCCGCCCCCGGGGCCCTGCCCGGCACCCGCCCCGACCACGCCCTGGACCTCGTCCTCGGCGAGCTCGGGGCGGGCCACCTGCCCTTCGTCCCCGAGCTGCCCGACCGCGGCGTCGGTGCCGACGCGGTGGGGCGCAGCGCGTCGTTCCTCGTCGACATGCCGGTGGACCTGCAGCCGTCCGGCTGGCGGCTCGTCGACCGGCCCGGTGCCGACCTGGGCCGTGGTCGGTCCTGGTGGGGCCAGGACCTCGATGCCCTCGCCGAGCGCGGCGAGGAGGCCGCGCAGGCGCTCGCGCTGCAGGTCGGCCTGCTCGGGCCGTGGTCCCTGGCCGCGGCGCTCCAGCGCCAGCGCGGCGAGGTGGCGGTGTCCGACCCCGGTGCGCGCCGCGACGTCGTGGAGTCCCTCGCCGTGGGCCTGGGTGACGTGCTCGCCGCCGTCCGCCGCGCCGCCTCCGGTGCCGACCTCGTCGTGCTGCTCGACGAGCCCTCGCTGCCCGCCGTCCTGCTGGGCCGGGTGCCGACGGCCAGCGGCTACGGCAGCCTCCGCTCGGTGCCGGTGCAGGAGGTCCGCGAGGGCCTGCGCACGGTCGTCGGCGCGGCCCACGCCGCCGGTGCCGCCGTCGTGCTGCGCTGCCACGACGAGGACGCCCCGCTGGCCCTGCTCGGGGAGACCCTCGCCGACGGGGTCGCCGTCCGCGTCCCGTCGGAGGCCTCGGGCGCAGGGTCCGCCGTGTGGGACCGGGTCGCCGGGCTCCTGGATGCCGGCACGACGACCGTCCTCACCCCGCGCGGTGCGGGGCGGGCCGCCGACCCCGAGGCACTGGCCGCCCTGGTGAGCGGCCCGTGCCAGCAGACCGGCATCGACGGCGACCTGCTGGCTCGGACGGCGCTCGGCGCCGTCCCGTCCGTCCCCGGGCGCGGGATGTCGCGCGAGGACCTGGCCCGCACGGCACGGGCGGCCGAGCTGCTCCGCGACGGGACCTGACCGGGACGCTCAGGCGGTGCGGGCGGCCTTGCGGGCCGCGGAGGCCTCGCGCTTCTCGACGAACGTGGCCGCCTGGGAGTCCGCCGTGGCGAGGAACTGCGCGAGCTCGGTGCGGGCCCGCTCGCCCTCGGGCCCGAGGCCCGTCATCTCCATGACGCCCCAGTGGCGCAGCAGCGGCATGACGACGTCGTCCAGGTGGTTGCGCGGGTCGTAGATCCCCGCCTGCGCCATCTGGAACGCCTTGCGCTGGAAGCCCTCGATGCCCGCGCCGGGCATCTGGAAGTCGACGATCTCGTCACGGATCGCCTGGACCATGGCGTCGGGGCTGATCTCCAGCGACGCCGTGACGAGGTTCCGGTAGAAGATCATGTGCAGGTTCTCGTCCATCGAGATCCGCGCCATGAGCTTGTTGGCGATCGGGTCCTCGGTGTACTTGCCGGTGTTGCGGTGGCTCACCCGGGTGGCGAGCTCCTGGAACGACACGTACGCGCACACCCGCAGCAGCGGCTTGTCGCCGGAGTCGAAGCCGGCCGTCATGGTCGCCATCCGCGCGCGCTCGAGCTGCTCGGGGTCCACGCCGCGGGTCACCAGCAGGTAGTCCCGCAGCGCGTAGCCGTGGCGGCCCTCCTCGGCGGTCCAGCGGCCGACCCACGTGCCCCACGGGCCGTCGTTGCCGAAGGCGCGCTCGATCTCGCGGTGGTAGCTGGGGAGGTTGTCCTCGGTGAGGAGGTTGAGCTCCAGCGCCGTGCGGGCGATGGGCGTGAGGCGGGACTGCTCCACGCTCCACGGCTCGCCGTCAGGGCCGACGAAGTCCCGGCCCTGGCTCCACGGGATGTACTCGTGCGGCATCCACTCCTTGGTCGTCGCCAGGTGGCGGTCCAGGTTCTCGGCGACGACGGGCTCGAGCTCGTGCAGCAGGCGGGTGGTGTCCGACAGCGTCATGGCAGGTCCTTCCTCACGGGCCGGCGGGGGGCGTGCCGGTCCTGTCCGGCCAACCTACGCGCCCGTAGGTTCGGATGCAGCACCCGGGCGGCCCGGGGGCGGCGTGCCGCGCCTCACAGCCGGCCCACGTCGACCACCCGGACGACGGCCTCGCCGGCCTCGTCGGAGGCGGCCAGGTCGACCTCGGCGCTGATGCCCCAGTCCAGGTGCCCGAGCGGGTCGTCGAAGGCCTGACGCACCCGCCACAGGCCGGGCTCGATGGTGACCATGAACCGGTCCGGGCCGCGGGCGTCCGGGCCGGTCCCGATCTGGTCGTGCTCGGCGAAGTACGCCTCGAGCACCTCGCGCCAGCGCTCGGCGTCCCAGCCGGAGTCGTGGTCGAGGTCGCCGAGGTAGTTCCAGTGCCGCAGCGAGGCCATCCGCACCCGGCGGAACAGCTCGTTGCGGACGAGGACCCGGAACGCCCGGGTGTTGCGGGTGACCGGGGGAGGCCCGTCGTCGACGGACCCGGGCCGCAGCTCGGCCCCGGCCTCGGTGCCCGCCGCCAGCTGCGCCCACTCGTCCAGCAGCGAGGAGTCGACCTGGCGGACCAGCTCGCCGAGCCACTCGACGAGGTCGCGCAGCTCCTCGGTCCGGGCCTCGTCGGGCACGGTCTGCCGAAGCGCCCGGTAGGCGTCAGCGAGGTAGCGCAGCAGGACGCCCTCGGAGCGGACCAGGTCGTAGGCGCGGACGTACTCGGTGAAGGTCGCGGCCCGCTCCACCATGTCCCGCACCACCGACTTGGGGCTCAGCTCGTACTCCGTCACCCAGGGCTGGGCCTCGGCGTAGGTCTCGAACGCCTGCCCGAGCAGCTCGGCCAGCGGGCGGGGGTGGGTGACCTCCTCCAGCAGCTCCATCCGCTCCTCGTACTCGATGCCCTCGGCCTTCATGCCCTGCACGGCCTCGCCGCGGGCGGCGTTGCGCTGGGCGTAGAGCACCTGGCGCGGGTCGTCGAGGGTGGCCTCGATGACGCTGACCACGTCGAGGGCGTAGTCGGGGGAGTCCTTGTCGAGCAGCTCCATGGCGGCCAGGGCGAACGTCGACAGCGGCTGGTTGAGGGCGAAGTCGCGCTGCAGGTCCACGGTGAGGCGGACGGTGCGTCCCTCGGCGTCCGGCGGGTCGACCTTCTCCACCACGCCCGCGGTGAGCAGGGAGCGGTAGGCCGAGATGGCGCGCTTCATGTGCTGCAGCTGCCGGGGCCGGGGCTCGTCGGAGTCCTCGATGAGGTGCCGCACCGCCGCGACGGCGTCGCCGGGGCGGGCCACGACGTTGAGCAGCAGGGAGTGCGTGATGCGGAAGTGGCTGGCCAGCGGCTCGGGCTGGGCGTGGACGAGCCGGTCGAAGGTCTCCTCGCCCCAGGTCACCGTGCCGGGCACGGGCTTCTTCTTGACGATCTTGCGGCGCTTGGCGGGGTCGTTGCTGGCCTTGGCGGCCATCCGCTCGTTCTCGATGACGTGCTCGGGCGCCTGGACGACCACGGTGCCGGCGGTGTCGTAGCCGGCGCGCCCCGCCCGGCCGGCGACCTGGTGGAACTCGCGGGCGGACAGCAGCCGGACCTTGCGCCCGTCGAACTTGGTGAGGGAGACCACGAGGACGGTGCGGATGGGGACGTTGATGCCGACGCCGAGGGTGTCCGTGCCGCACACCACCGCGAGCAGGCCCCGCTGGGTGAGGCGCTCGACCAGGCGCCGGTAGCGGGGCAGCATCCCGGCGTGGTGGACGCCCACCCCGGCGGCGACCAGGCGCGAGAGGGTCTTGCCGAAGCCCGTGCCGAACCGGAAGGCCCCCACCTCGGCGCGGATGGCCTCCTTCTGCTCCTTGGTGCGCAGCGTGCCGCTGAGCAGGCTCGAGGCGTGGTCGAGCGCGTCCTTCTGGGTCGGGTGGACGACGTACACCGGCGCCCGGTCGCCGCGCAGGAGCAGCTCGACGGTCTCGTGCAGCGGGGTGAGGGAGTACTCGAAGTCCAGGGGGACGGGCCGCTCGGCGCTGGTGACCAGCCCGACGGGGCGGCCGGTGCGTTCCTGCACCCGCTCCGCCAGCGGCCGCATGTCCCCGAGCGTCGCGCTCATGAGCAGGAGCTGGGCGTCGACGAGCTCCACCAGCGGGACCTGCCAGGCCCAGCCGCGGTCACGGTCGCCGTAGTAGTGGAACTCGTCCATGACGACCTGGCCGACGTCCGCGGCGCGGCCCTGGCGCAGCGCGAGGTTGGCGAGGACCTCGGCGGTCGCGCAGACGATCGGGGCGTCGGTGTTGATGCCGGCGTCCCCGGTCATCATCCCGACGCGCTCGGCGCCGAACACGTCGCACAGGGCGAAGAACTTCTCGCTCACCAGCGCCTTGATGGGCGCGGTGTAGAAGCTGCGGCGGCCCTCGGCCAGGGCCAGCGCGTGCGCGCCGACCGCCACGAGCGACTTGCCGGACCCGGTCGGCGTGGACAGCACCACGTGCGAGCCGGAGGCCAGCTCGAGCAGGGCCTCCTCCTGGTGGGGGTAAAGCGTGAGGCCGTCGGCCGCGGCCCAGGCCGACATCGCCTCGAGCACGCTGTCGGGGTCCGTGCCCCGCACCACGTCGGCCAGGGGCGGTCGGGCGCCCGGGCCCTCGTCGGGCAGCGGCAGGGCGTGCCGGACGTCGTCGGGGGCGGGGAGCATCTGCGGTGAGGTCATGGCCGTACCAGTGTCCCCTGCCCGTCCGTCCGGGGTGCGACCCTGCTGCCGTGGGGACGGCCGGGGCGCGGGGGGCGGCCGCGAGGGTGCTGCCGGCGCTGACGGTGCTGCTGCTGCTGCTGGCCGCCGGCGCCCTCGCGGGGTGCGGCGACCCGGACGAGGTCGGCCCGCCGGTGGCGTTGCCGCCGGCCGGGGCGCGGCTGGACTACCAGCTCGGCGGCGACCACGACCCGGTCCCCGGGGAGGGGCCGCCGGGCGGCGTCGGCGTGGTCGTCCGCGACTGGCACGACGGCCGTCCGCTGCCCGGGGCGTACTCCGTCTGCTACGTCAACGCCTTCCAGACCCAGCCGGACGGCGACGGGACCCGGCCGGACGAGCGCTCGGCGTGGCCGGCGCACCTGCTGCTCGGCGGGCTGGGGGAGGACCCGGGCTGGCCCGGCGAGCTGCTGGTCGACATCAGCACCGCGGCCCGCCGGGCGGAGGCGGCGGCCTGGCTGGCGCCGGTGCTGCAGACCTGCGCCGACCGCGGCTTCGACGCCGTCGAGCTCGACAACCTCGACAGCTGGACCCGTTTCGACGGCACGCCCGAGCAGGGGCGGGTGCCGTTCGGCCGCGACGACGCGGTGGCCCACGCGGCGCTGCTCGCGGACCGGGCGCACGCCCTCGGCCTCGCCGTGGCCCAGAAGAACACCCCGCAGCTCACCCGCTACGAGGCGCGGGACGTGGTCGGCTTCGACCTGGCCGTCGCCGAGGAGTGCGGGCGCTACCGCGAGTGCGGCGCGTACACGGCGCTGTACGGCGGCGCGGTCCTCGTCGTGGAGTACGACGACGAGGGCATGGCACGGGCGTGCGACGAGGTCGGCACCGAGGTCCCGGTCGTCCGGCGGGACGTGGGGCTCTCGGTGCCGACCTCGGGGTCGTACGTGAGGCGCTGGTGCGACGACGTCAGCCCTTGACGCCGGCGCGCGAGACGCCCTCGACGACGTAGCGCTGGGAGGCGATGAACAGGACCAGCACGGGCACGCTCGCGATCATCGCGCCGGCCATGAGGAGGTCGTAGCGGACCGCGTTGGCGTTCTGCAGCGTCGACAGCCCGGCGCTGAGGGTCTGGTTCTCCGGGGAGAACAGGGTGAACACCGGCCAGAGGAAGTCGTTCCAGTTGGTGAGGAACGACAGCATCGCCAGGGTGGCCAGGGCGGGACGGCTCAGCGGCAGGATGACCTTCCAGAACACCTGGAAGCGGTTGGCGCCGTCGAGCGAGGCGGCCTCCTCCAGCTCCGGCGGGAGGCTGACGAAGAACTGCCGCAGGAAGAACACCCCGAACGCCCCCGCCGCACCCGGCACGACGATCGCCGCGAGCGAGTCCAGCCAGCCGAGCTGGCCGACGATGAGGTAGTTGGGGATGAGCAGGGTGACCGGCGGGACGAAGAGCGTCGCCAGGATGAGCAGGGTGACGAGCTTCTTGCCCGGGAACTCCAGCCGCGCCAGCGCGTAGGCCGCGAGGGCCGCCGTCGCCACGATCAGCAGGCTCTGCAGCGCGGCCGCCAGCAGGCTGTTGAGGAACCAGCGCAGCACCGGCGTCGCCGGGTTGCCGAGGATCTCCCGGTAGGCGGCGAGGGTCGGCGAGTCCGGGATCCACTGGGGCGTGGCCGACCCGGCGTCGGCGGTCGTCTTGAAGGACGTCACCAGCATGTAGAGCAGCGGGCTGACGAACAGCAGCGTCAGCAGCACCAGCGCGACGTAGGCGAGGATGCGGGGGACAGGGCTGCCCTTGCCCCGCCGCCGTCCGCTCGCGGTGGTGTCGGTGCCGGCGGGACGCCGCCCCGGGCGCTCGCGCCCGGCGCCGGCGGGTGCAGCAGAGGTCGCGGTGCTCATCGTCGAGCCCCCTTCCGTCCGCCCTCGCGCTCGCGCAGGAGGACGAAGATCACGATGTTGACGAGGATGAGGGAGAGGGTGAAGAGCGTCGACATCGCCGACGCGGCACCCGAGGTGAAGTTCGTCAGGCCGGTGTCGGCGATCTGGTAGATCGCGGTCCGGGTCTCGGTGCCGGGACCGCCCTGGGTCATGAGCCAGGACTGGCCGAACATGTTGACGCAGGCGATGAGGGTGACGCTGGTGACGAAGATGAGCACCGGGCGCAGGCCCGGCAGCGTGACGTTCCAGAACCGCTGCCACGCGTTGGCCCCGTCCACCCGGGCGGCCTCGTACAGGTCGGGCGAGATCTCCTGCAGCGCCGCCAGGTAGATGACGGCGTTGAAGCCGAGCGTCCACCACACGGTGACGAAGACCAGAGACGCCCATGCCCACGGCAGGTCGGTCAGCCACGGGGTGGTGTCCGGCAGGCCCAGAAGGCCGGCGTAGTAGTTGACCAGGCCGATGTTGCCGTCGAGCAGGTAGCGCCACAGGACCGAGACGACGGCCACGCCGAGCACGTAGGGCGCGAAGTACATCGCCCGGAAGACGGTCCGGCCGGGGAACTTGCCGTTCATGAGCAGCGCGACGAGCAGGGGGACCACCAGCAGCAGCGGCACCGTCAGCACCGTGAACAGGTACGTCGCCTGCATCGAGTTCCAGAACGGCCCGGCGAACGGCGAGCTGCCGTCGAACAGGCCGGTGTAGTTGTCCAGGCCGACGAACGGCTGCTCCGGCAGCGTGAAGTCGTAGGCGTGGAGGCTGATCCACAGCCCGTACACGATCGGCACGAGGACGAACACCGTGAACAGGACCAGGTACGGGGCCAGGAACAGGTAGGCCGTGCGGGCCTCGCCCGAGCGGCTGCGGTGCGTCGGGGCGGGCGCGGCCCGCCCCGACGTGACCGCGGCCGCCGGGGCGGCCGACGTGGCGGTCTCGCTCATCAGCGGACTCCGAACTTCTCGAGGTTGGCCTGCATGAGGGTGGTCGCCCGCGCGGCCTGCGTCCGTAGCGCCTCGGCGGGCTCGACCCGCCCGAGGACGGCGTCGCTCACGGCCAGCTCGAGGGTCTGCGCCTGCACGTCGCCGAGCGCGGGGACGGGCGGGAGGAACCGCATCGTCGGGACCGCCTCGGCGATGGAGGACGACGTCGACTCCAGGAACTCCGGCTCCTCGCGGGCCGACGCCCGGGCCGGGACCATCCCCGACTCCGCCCACGCGGCCGAGTTCTCCGCCAGGTACCGGATGAACTGCTTGCCCGCCTGAAGCTTGTCGTCGTCGGGGGCCCGGGACTTGAACAGCACGAGCTGGTGCGAGCTGGCCCAGACAGCCGGCTCGGGCCCGATGGTCGGGACGGGGCTGAGCTCCCAGTCCAGCTCGGTCCCGCCGACGTCGTTGATCTGCCAGATGCCGTCCCAGGTCACCGCGCCCCGGTTGTCCTTGAACGCCGTGTACTGGGAGTCGATGGCGACGTTGGCCGGGCTCAGACCCAGGTCCACGACGCCCCGCATCCACTCCAGCGCCTGCACCCCGGCGTCGCTGTCGAACGTCGCCTCCGTGCCGTCCTCGGCGTAGGGCTCGCCCCCGAACTGCCACAGCAGCGACAGGAACATCAGGTGGGCGGGCCACCGGTTCGGCATCCAGAAGGGCTCGTCGATCCCGGCGGCGCGCGCCTGCTCGAGGAACGCCAGGTACCCCTCGCCGTCGGAGGGGATCTCGCCGGACAGCCCGGCCTCCTCCAGCAGGCCCCGGTTGGCGTACGAGGCCAGCGAGTGCACGTCCAGGGGGATGCCGTAGCGCTGGTCGCGGAAGACGCCGCCGTCCCAGACCTCCGACGGGTAGTCCTCGGCGGAGACGGCGAGCTGGTCGAGCACGTCGTCGAGGGGGTTGAGGGTCTGCCGCGAGCTCTGCGTGGCGAGCTGGTCGATCTGCAGGGCGCCGATGTCCGGGCCCTTGCCGGCGTGCACGGCGGCCGCGACCCGCTGGTAGTACTGCGCCCACTGCACGGTGTTCATCTCGACGCGGATCAGGTCCTGGCTGTCGTTGAAGTCCTGGACGATGGCCCGCATCGTGGGGCCGTCGCCGCCGGTGAACCCGGTCCAGTAGCTCAGCTCCACCGGGGGGCCGTCGTAGCCCTGCTCCGGCAGCGGGGGCCCGACGTCGACCAGGGGGTCGGCCGCGGAGCAGCCGGCCAGACCCAGGCTGGCCACGCCTCCTGCGGCCAGCAGCGAGCGTCGTGTCAGGGAAGCCCGACCGTCGTCCATGTGTCCACCTCCTCGTGGTCGGGGCCAGGACGGGGGTCCGGCCCCGGTGTGCGGGTGCGCTGGCGACGCCGTGCGGGCGGTGGCCCGCAGCGTCCTACGCACTGTGCTCCTGGGTGTGGACAAATGCGAGCGGGTGCTGCCCGTGGCGCGCGCCGGACGCTCCCGGGGTGGCTCTGTCCGCCCCCGGTGGCAGCATCTGCGGGGTGAGCCAGACGCCGACCACCGACGTGCCCGACGACGTCCGCGCCCGGGCGGCCGCGCTCGCGGAGGAGCTGCGGCGGCACCAGTTCTCCTACTACGTCCGCGACAGCCCGACGGTCGGTGACGACGAGTACGACGCGCTCTTCCGCGAGCTGCAGGCGCTGGAGCAGGCCCACCCGGTGCTGCTCAGCCCCGAGAGCCCGACCCAGAAGGTGGGCGGCACGTTCTCCACCACCTTCGACGCGGTCGACCACCCCTCGCGGATGCTCAGCCTGGACAACGTCTTCTCCCCGGAGGAGCTGCGGGAGTGGGGGGCGCGCGCGGTCGCCGCGGCGGGCGAGGACGTCCGGTACCTGTGCGAGCTCAAGATCGACGGGCTGGCCGTCAACCTCGTCTACGTGGACGGGGTCCTCGAGCGGGCGCTCACCCGGGGCGACGGGTACACCGGCGAGGACATCACGCTCAACGTCCGCACCATCGGCTCCGTCCCGGCCCGGCTGCGCCACGAGGACGCCCCGGTCCCGGCCCGGCTCGAGGTGCGCGGCGAGGTGTTCTTCCCGGTCGAGGCCTTCGCGGCGCTCAACGCCGAGCTCACGGAGGCGGGGAGGAGCCCGTTCGCCAACCCGCGCAACGCCGCCGCCGGGTCCCTGCGCCAGAAGGACCCCCGGGTGACGGCGCGCCGCCCGCTCGACATGCGGGTGCACGGCATCGGCGTGCACGACGGCCTGGCCGCGACCCGGCAGTCCGAGGGCTACGACCTGCTGCGCGCGTGGGGCCTGCCCACGGCCGACTCCTACCGCGTCGTCGACACCCTGGCCGAGGTCGAGGAGTACGTCGCCCACTACGCCGAGCACCGCCACGACGTCGTCCACGAGATCGACGGCGTGGTCGTCAAGGTCGACCAGCTGTCGCTGCAGCGCCGGCTCGGGTCCACCAGCCGCGCGCCGCGCTGGGCGACCGCCTACAAGTACCCGCCGGAAGAGGTGCGCACCCGCCTGCTCGACATCCAGGTCAACGTGGGGCGGACCGGCCGGGTGACACCGTTCGCCGTCATGGAGCCGGTGCTCGTGGCCGGCTCGACCGTCGGCATGGCGACGCTGCACAACGGCGACGAGGTGCGCCGCAAGGGCGTGCTCATCGGCGACGCGGTGTGGATCCGCAAGGCGGGCGACGTCATCCCCGAGGTGCTCGGGCCGGTCGTCGAGGAGCGGGACGGCAGCGAGCGCAAGTTCACCATGCCGACGCACTGCCCCTCGTGCGGGACCGCCCTGGCCCACGAGCGGGAGGGCGACGTCGACCTGCGCTGCCCCAACCGCCGGACCTGCCCCAGCCAGCTGAGGGAGCGGGTGTTCCACGTCGCCGGCCGGGCGGCCTTCGACATCGAGGCGCTCGGGTACGAGGCCGCCGCGGCCCTGCTCCAGGCCGACGGGGTCCTGCTCGACGAGGGCGACCTGTTCGACCTGGACGAGGAGCGGCTGCTGCGGGTGCCGCTGTTCACCAACCAGTCGGGCTCGCTGTCGGCCAACGGCCGGCGGCTGCTCGACAACCTCGATGCCGCGCGGGGGCGGCCGCTGTGGCGCACGCTCGTCGCCCTGTCGGTCCGCCACGTCGGCCCGACCGCGGCGCGGGCGCTGGCCACCCGCTACGGCAGCATGGACGCCCTGCGCGCCGTCGCGGTCGGCCGGGCGCGCGAGGACCGCGAGGCCGCCGTGGCCGAGCTCGCCGCGACCGACGGGGTGGGCCGGGTCATCGCCGAGGCCCTCGTCGACTGGTTCGCCGTGGACTGGCAGGCCTCGGTCGTCGACCGCTGGCAGGCCGCGGGGGTGCGGATGGCCGACGAGCGCGACGCCTCGGCGCCGCGGACGCTCGAGGGCCTCAGCGTCGTGGTCACCGGCTCGCTGGACGGCTTCAGCCGCGACGAGGCCAGGGAGGCGATCCTCGCCCGCGGCGGCAAGGCCGCCGGGAGCGTGTCGAAGAAGACGACCGCCGTGGTCGTCGGCGACAACCCCGGGAGCAAGGCGGCCCGGGCCGAGGAGCTCGGCGTCCCGGTCCTCGACGAGGACGGCTTCCGGCGGCTGCTGGAGCAGGGGCCGTCGTCGCTGCCGGGGGCCGAGCCGACCGAGGTGCCCGACGCGGCCGACACCCCCGACGCGGTCGGGGTGCTCGACGGGGCTGACGCGCCCGATGCGGCGCCTGCCGCGGACGGCGTCGACGAGGGGCCGCCCTCGACCTCCTAGACTCGCGGACCATGGCCGACACCCCTGCCCCCGGGCCCGCCACCGACCAGGGCACGGCCCCGGCGGGCGGCGGCCGGGCCCCCGAGCACCTGGACCGCGAGCGCGTCGCCCACCTGGCCGGCCTGGCCCGGATCGCCCTCGACGACGCCGAGCTGGACCGCCTCGCGGGCGAGCTGTCCGTCGTCCTCGACGCGGTCGCCCAGGTCCAGGAGGTCGCGACCGCCGACGTGCCCGCGACCAGCCACCCCGTGCCGCTGAGCAACGTCGTCCGCCCCGACGTCCCGGTCCCGGGCCTGACCCAGGCGGAGGCGCTGTCCGGCGCCCCCGCCGTCGACGAGGGCCGGTTCCGGGTCCCGCGCATCCTCGAGGAGGACTGACATGACCGACGACCTCACGCGCATGGGCGCGGCCGCGATGGCCGACGCCCTCGCCGCGGGCCAGGTGAGCTCGGTCGAGCTGACCACCGCCGCGCTGGAGCGCATCGACGCCGTCGACGGCGACGCCACCTCCGGCGTCCACGCCTTCCTCCACGTCGCACACGAGGACGCCCTCGCCGCCGCCCGCGCGGTCGACGAGGCGAGGGCAGCCGGCCGCGAGCTCGCCACGCTGGCCGGGGTGCCGGTCGCGGTCAAGGACGTCGTCGCCACGCGCGGCATGCCGACCACGGTCGGGTCGCGGATCCTCCAGGGCTGGGTGCCGCCGTACGACGCCACCCTGGTGGCGCGGCTGCGCGAGGCGGGCACCCCGCTGCTCGGCAAGACCAACATGGACGAGTTCGCCATGGGCTCCTCCACCGAGCACAGCGCCTACGGCCCCACCCGCAACCCGTGGGACCCCGAGCGCATCCCCGGCGGCTCGGGCGGCGGGTCGGCCGCCGCGGTGGCCGCCTTCCAGGCACCGCTCGCCGTCGGCACCGACACCGGCGGGTCCATCCGCCAGCCCGCCGCCGTCACCGGCTCGGTCGGCGTCAAGCCGACCTACGGCGGGGTGTCCCGCTACGGCCTGGTCGCCCTGGCCTCCAGCCTCGACCAGGCCGGCCCGTGCGCCCGCAGCGTGCTCGACGCGGCACTGCTCCACGAGGTCATGGGCGGGCACGACCCCCGCGACTCCACGTCGCTGCCCGGCGGCCCGCCGCCCGTGGTCGCCGCCGCCCGGCAGGGCGCCTCGGGCGACCTCGCCGGCGTCCGGGTAGGCCTGGTCCGCGAGCTCGACGGCGAGGGCTACCAGCCCGGCGTCCGCGCCCGCTTCGCCGAGGCCGTCGACCACCTGCGCGCCGCCGGCGCCGAGGTCGTCGAGGTCTCCGCCCCGCACTTCCGCTACGCCCTGGTGGCGTACTACCTCATCCTCCCGAGCGAGGCGAGCAGCAACCTCGCCAAGTTCGACGCCATGCGCTTCGGCCTGCGCGTGGGCGACGCCGACCCCGCCGCGACGGCCGAGAAGGTCATGGCGGCCACCCGCGAGGCGGGCTTCGGCGACGAGGTCAAGCGCCGGATCATCCTGGGCACGTACGCGCTGAGCGCCGGCTACTACGACGCCTACTACGGCAGCGCGCAGAAGGTCCGCACGCTCGTCCAGCGCGACTTCGATGCCTGCTTCGCCCAGGCGGACGTCCTCGTCAGCCCCACGGCGCCGACCACGGCGTTCCGGTTCGGCGACAAGCTCGACGACCCGATGGCGATGTACCTCAACGACGTCGCCACGATCCCCGCCAACCTCGCGGGCGTGCCGGGCATGTCGCTGCCCACCGGGCTCGCCGACGAGGACGGCCTGCCCGCCGGGATCCAGCTGCTCGCACCGGTGGCCGAGGACGCCCGGCTGTACCGGGTCGGTGCCGCCCTCGAGGCCCGGCTCCAGGCCGCCTGGGGCGGGTCGCTGCTCGACCGCGCGCCCGCCGTCGCGGCCGCCCCCCGGCCCGCCGGGGACTCCCAGCCCCTGCTGCGCGAAGGAGCCCACGCATGACGACCACCGCCGCCACCCCGGTCCTGTCCTACGAGGACGCCGTCGCGCAGTTCGACCCCGTCATGGGCCTGGAGGTCCACGTCGAGCTGTCGACGGCGACCAAGATGTTCTGCGGCTGCGCGCACTCCTTCGCCGCGGAGCCCAACAGCCAGACCTGCCCGGTCTGCCTGGGCCTGCCCGGCGCGCTGCCCGTGCTCAACGCCGAGGCGGTCGACTCCGCGATCACCATCGGCCTGGCGCTCAACTGCACCATCGCGCCGTACGGGCGGATGGCGCGCAAGAACTACTTCTACCCGGACATGCCGAAGAACTTCCAGACCTCGCAGTACGACGAGCCCATCGCCCACGACGGCTGGCTGGACGTCGAGCTGGAGGACGGCGAGGTCGTCCGCGTCGAGATCGAGCGGGCCCACATGGAGGAGGACACCGGCAAGTCCACCCACGTGGGCGGCTCCACCGGCCGGATCCACGGCGCGGAGTACTCCCTCGTGGACTACAACCGCGCCGGCATCCCCCTCATCGAGATCGTCACCCGCCCGGTCACCGGCACGGGGGCGCGCGTGGCCGAGGTCGCCAAGGCCTACGTCGCCACGCTGCGGGAGCTGCTGCGCTCGCTCGGCGTCTCCGACGTCCGGATGGAGCGGGGCAACCTGCGCTGCGACGCCAACCTGTCGCTGCGCCCGACGCCCGACAGCCCGCTGGGCACCCGCACGGAGACCAAGAACGTCAACTCGCTGCGCTCGGTCGAGCGCGCGGTGCGCTTCGAGGTCGGGCGGCAGGCGGGCGTGCTGCTCGCCGGCGGCACCGTCACGCAGGAGACCCGGCACTTCCACGAGGACACGGGCGTCACGACGTCCGGGCGCCCCAAGTCCGACGCCGACGACTACCGCTACTTCCCCGAGCCCGACCTCGTCCCCGTCGAGCCTGACGCGGAGTGGGTCGAGCGGCTGCGCTCACGGCTGCCCGAGCCGCCCGCCGCCCGGCGGAAGCGGCTGCAGGCCGAGTGGGGCTTCGCCGACATGGAGATGCGCGACGTCGTCAACGCCGACGCGCTCGACCTGGTCGGCGCCACCGTCGCGGCGGGGGCCACGGCGCAGGCCGCCCGCAAGTGGTGGATGGGCGAGCTCGCCCGCCGGGCGAAGGCCGAGGGCACGGAGCTGGCCGACATGGCCGTCACCCCCGAGCAGGTGGCCGCGCTCCAGGGCCTGGTCGACTCCGGCCGGCTCACCGACTCCATGGCCCGGCAGGTCCTCGACGGTGTCCTCGCCGGCGAGGGCGACCCCGCCGACGTGGCCACCGCCCGGGGGCTCGAGGTCGTGTCCGACGACGGCGCCCTCAACGAGGCCGTCGACCGGGCGCTCGCCGCCAGCCCGGACGTGGTCGACAAGATCCGCGCCGGCAAGGTGCAGGCCGCCGGCGCGATCATCGGCGCGGTCATGAAGGAGATGCGCGGGCAGGCCGACGCGGCCCGGGTCCGCGAGCTCGTGCTGGAGCGCGCCGCCGGCTGAGACCCGGCCTCAGACCAGGGCGAGCGGCACCGGCGGGCCGGGCGGGGGCGCGACCTCGACGGGGTCGCCCGCCCGCACGGTGCCGCCGAGCACGACGACGCCCATGACGCCGGCCCGTCGCACGACGGTGCCGTCGGCGTCCCGGCCGACGAGCAGCGCGAGCAGGCCGGGGGAGGACCACTCGATCTGCGAGCACGGGTTCCGCAGCCCGGTCACGGTGACCAGGGCGCTGCCGCCGAGGCGCAGGGTGGTCCCGGTGGCCAGGCCGAGCAGGTCGACCCCGCGCGTGGTGACGTTCTCGCCGAGCCGCCCGGGCGGGACGTCGTGGCCCGCGGCGGCCAGCTCGTCGAGCAGTTCGCCCGCGATCAGGTGGACCTGGCGCAGGTTCGGCTGGTCGGGGTCGCGCCGCACCCGGGAGCGGTGCTGGACCCGGGCGCCGGCGTGGCAGTCGCCGGCGACGCCCAGCCCGGCGACGAGCTCCACCTCCTCGGCCGCCGCCTTGGAGAACTCGTGGCGGGCCGAGCGGTGGACGGCGACGACCGCGGGCCCGGTCACATCTCCTCGTGCACGTCCGGGTCACCGTCGAAGAGACGGCCGTCCGGGCGGCCCAGGGCGGTGAGCGCCGCCATCTCCTCCTCGGTGAGCGAGAAGCCGAACACGTCGAGGTTGGACCGCTGCCGCCCCGGCGTCGCCGACTTGGGCACCGGCACGGCGCCCAGCTGCACGTGCCAGCGGAGCACCACCTGGGCGCCGTCGACGCCGTGGCGTGCGGCGGCGTCCGCCACCGCCGGCTGCCCGAGCAGCTGCTCCCGCTCCCCGAGCGGGCTCCACGCCTCGGTGAGGACGCCCATCCGCCGGTGCGCGGCGCGCAGCTGCTCCTGCGGGAAGGCCGGGTGCATCTCCACCTGGTTGACCACCGGGGTCACGCCGGTGTCCTCGACGACCTCGCGCAGGTGGGCCTCGGTGAAGTTGCTGACCCCGGGGGAGCGGACCAGCCCCTCGTCCCGGGCGGTGACCAGGGCCCGCCACGCCTCGCGGTAGCGCCCGACGGACGGGTTCGGCCAGTGGATGAGGTGGAGGTCGAGGAAGTCCAGCCCCAGGCGCCCCAACGACCCGCGGACGCTCGTGAGGGCCTCGTCGTAGCCGTGGTCCCGGCCGGGGAGCTTGCTCGTGACGACGACCTCGTCGCGCGGCACCCCCGAGCGGCGCAGCGCCTCGCCGACCTCGCCCTCGTTGCCGTAGTTCACAGCGGTGTCGATGAGCCGGTAGCCGGCCTCGAGCGCGGAGACCACGGCGGTGACGCACTCCTCGCCGCGCAGCGGGTACGTGCCGAAGCCGACCGCCGGCAGCGAGGTGCCGTCGACCAGGGTGTGCGTGGGGACCGTCGGCTGCGTCATCCCCCGACGCTAGCCAGCCCGGCGTCCGCCGTCCCGGTGGGGAGGGACGGCTCGCTCACCGCAGGGGGACGCGCACCACCCGGTCGTCGCCCTCGCGGGGGTCGCCGCGGAAGGTGTTGCTCGTGAGCACCCAGAGGGCGCCGTCGGGGGCGACCTCGACGTGTCGGAGCCGGCCGAGCCCGTCCAGGGCGACCTGCGGCTCGCCCGTCACCGTGCCGCCCGGGCCGACGGGCACGCGCCAGAGCCGCTGGCCGCGCAGCGCCGCCAGGTACACGGCGTCGTCGGTGACGGCGATCCCGCTGGGGGAGGCGTCGTCGGTGCGCCACGTGACGACGGGGTCGGTGAGACCGGGGACGCCGCCGGCACCCTCGACCTCCGGCCAGCCGTGGTCGGCGCCGGGCCGGACGACGTTGAGCTCGTCGGTGGTGTCCTGGCCGAACTCGCCGGCCCACATGGTGCCGTCGGCCGACCAGCCGAGGCCCTGGACGTTGCGGTGCCCGCTGCTCCACACCGGCGAGGCCGGGTCGGGGTTGCCGGGCGCGGGGGCACCGTCCGGGGTGACGCGGAGGATCTTGCCGGCGAGGCTCGCGGGGTCCGGCGCGGCGTCGCGGTCGCGGGCGTCCCCGGTGGCCACGTAGAGCATCCCGTCCGGACCCAGGTCGAGGCGGCCCCCGTTGTGGACCTCGGAGCGGGGGATGCCCGTGACGACCGGCACGGGGGCGCTCAGCGTGCCCGCGGCCTGGTCGAGGGCGTACCGGACGACCCGGTTGTCGTCGGCACCCGACAGGTAGACGAACACCGAGCCGGCGGTCGCGTCGGTCGTGATGCCGAGCAGGCCGCCCTCGCCGCCGGGGACGACGCCCGCGACCCGGCCGTCCGGGCCGTCGGCCGCCAGGGGCGTCACCGACCCGTCGGCGGTGACGCGCAGCACGCGCGCCTCGTCCCGCAGGGTGACCAGGGCGCTGCCGTCCGGCAGGAACGCGAGGTCCCACGGCACCGCCAGGCCGGTGACGACGTCGGTCACGCCGGCCGGGTCGGGCACGCCGGACGCGGCGGCGCGGGCGGTGGTCGTTGGCTCGGGCTCCGGTGCGGCGGCCGCCGCCGACGGGGCGGCCGAGGCCCCGGTCGTCGGGGTTGTCGGCTCGGGCGCACCGTCGGTGGTCGAGGGGACGCTCGCGCCGGCGGCGACCGACCCCTGCCCGGGCGCCGGTGCCTCCGCCTCCCCGCCTGCGCACCCGGCGAGCAGCACCCCGGCCAGCAGCACCGCACCGGCAGGCCGCACGGCCCCGGCCTGACCCCTGGCACCCCCGCGTCGCATGCCCCCACTGTGCGCCGCCGCGCCGGGTCCCCGCACCCCGCCCCTGTCAGCCGGGCTGCGCAGCCCGACCGACGGCCCGCCCCGCGGCGAGACCCGGCCGCGACCACGGCCGCCCGCGACCTACCCTCGGACCATGGCAGAGCAGGTGGACCGCAGGCCCCGTTCGCGCGACGTCACCGACGGCCTGGAGCGGACGGCCGCGCGCGGCATGCTCCGTGCGGTCGGGATGGGCGACGACGACTTCGACAAGCCGCAGATCGGCATCGCGAGCAGCTGGAACGAGATCACGCCCTGCAACCTCAGCCTCCAGCGGCTGGCGGGCTCGGCCAAGGAGGGCGTCCGCGCGGCGGGCGGCTTCCCCATGGAGTTCGGCACGATCAGCGTCTCCGACGGCATCTCCATGGGCCACGTCGGCATGCACTACAGCCTGGTGAGCCGCGAGGTCATCGCCGACTCCGTCGAGACCGTCATGCAGGCCGAGCGCCTCGACGGCGCGGTCCTGCTCGCCGGCTGCGACAAGTCGCTGCCCGGGATGATGATGGCCGCGGCCCGCCTCGACGTGGCCGCCGCGTTCGTCTACGCCGGCTCGATCCTGCCCGGCCTGGCGAAGATGTCGGACGGCAGCGAGCGTGAGGTCACCATCATCGACGCCTTCGAGGCGGTCGGTGCCTGCGCCCGCGGGCTCATGAGCCGCGAGGACGTCGACGCCATCGAGCGCGCGATCTGCCCCGGTGAGGGCGCCTGCGGCGGGATGTACACCGCCAACACCATGGCCTCGGTCGGCGAGGCGCTCGGCCTCAGCCTGCTCGGCAGCGCCGCCCCGCCCGCGGTCGACCGCCGCCGTGACGGCTTCGCCAAGCGTTCCGGCGAGGCCGTCGTGGCCATGCTGGAGAAGGGCATCACCGCCCGGCAGATCCTCACCCGCGAGGCGTTCGAGAACGCCATCGCCGTCGTCATGGCCTTCGGCGGCAGCACCAACGCGGTCCTGCACCTGCTGGCGATCGCCGACGAGGCCCAGGTCCCGCTCGAGCTCGCCGACTTCAGCCGGATCGGCGCCAAGGTCCCGCACATCGGCGACCTCAAGCCGTTCGGCCGCCACGTCATGACCGACGTCGACCGGATCGGCGGGGTGCCCGTCGTCCTTCAGGCCCTCCTCGAGGCCGGCCTGCTCAACGGCGACACCATGACCATCACCGGCCGGACCATGCGCGAGGACCTGCTCGCGCTCAAGGCACCGAGCCCGGACGGCACGGTCATCCGCGCCCTCACCGAGCCCATCCACGCCACCGGCGGCATCACGATCCTCCACGGCAGCCTCGCCCCCGAGGGCGCGGTCGTGAAGAGCGCCGGCTTCGACTCCGACGTCTTCGAGGGCACCGCGCGCGTGTTCGACGGCGAGCGGGCCGCGATGGACGCGCTCGAGGACGGCACCATCGTCGCCAACGACGTCGTCGTCATCCGCTACGAGGGCCCCAAGGGCGGCCCGGGCATGCGCGAGATGCTCGCCATCACCGGCGCGATCAAGGGCGCCGGGCTCGGCAAGGACGTCCTGCTCCTCACCGACGGCCGGTTCTCCGGCGGCACGACGGGCCTGTGCGTCGGCCACGTCGCCCCCGAGGCCGTCGACGGCGGCCCCGTCGGGCTCGTGCAGGACGGCGACCGGATCCGCCTCGACGTCGCCGGCGAGCGCCTCGACCTGCTCGTCGACGAGGCCGAGATGGCCCGCCGCCGGCAGGGGTGGACGCCCCGGGAGGTCACCGTGCCGCGCGGCGTGCTGTCCAAGTACGTCCGCACGGTCGGCTCGGCCAGCCGGGGCGCCGTCACGGGCTGAGGTCGCGCCCTCGCCCGACCGGGCGGGTCTGCCCAACCGCTCCCACGGGGCCGTCCCGATCGGCCATGATCGGGGGCAGCGGTCGAGGAGGACGGGGTCCACATGAGCGACAGGTCCGCCTCGGTGCTCCGCACCGTGGTGCTCACCGTCGTGGCACCCGTGCTCGGCCTCGTCGTCCTCGGTATCGGCCTGGTCGGCGGCCAGGCCACGCAGGGCACCCGGCACCTGCTCGTCGGTGCCGCGCTCGTCGCCTACGCGGCGATCCTCGCGCTGCGGACGCTGCGCTCGGGGTCGGGGGACCGGCCGGCGTGGCTGGTGGCGGCCACGGTCGCCCCGGTCGCCGGGGTGGTCGTGCTCACCGGCGAGCACGGCGCCGCCGGCTGGGGCGCCGCGGCCCGCGGGGTGGTGTGCCTGCTCCTCATCGTCGCGCTCGTCCTGCTGCCGGGCGTCCGCCGCCGCGCCGACGCCGCGCTCGTCCTCGTGCTCGACGGCTGGGCGCTCGTCGCGGGGCCGTTCGCGCTGGTCCTGCTCGCCGCCGACGACAGCGGCGCCCTGCCGCGGGGCAGCGGGCTGCTCGGCGCGGCCGCCCCGCTGGTGGGGCTGTGGCTGCTGCTCGACCTCGTCGTCCTCGCCCTCGTCGTCGGCCTCATGCGGCGGAGCGGCCGGGTGCGGCCCCTGCTGCCCTTTGCGGTCTCCATGGCCGCGGCGACCGCGGCCGACACCCTCACCTGGCGCGGCGGGCTCGCCGGGACGGCGGAGGTCGCCTCCGACGCGTTCTGGGCGCTGGCGGTCGTCAGCGCGTGCGCGGCCGCGATCGGCCGCCGCCCCGTGGTCGCCGGGCAGCCGGCAAGTCGG
>NZ_JBBEOI010000032.1 GCF_037860755.1 Aquipuribacter hungaricus
CGCGACGGCGACGGCGCGCGCGGACGAGGCCGCCGCGGTGCTGGGGCTGCCCGGGACTCAGCCGGCCCAGGAGCTGTAGCGCAGCAGCTGCCCGCCGGGCCCGAAGACGCCCGTCGTCACGTACACGGCACCGCGCCGGTCGACCTCGACCGCCCCGGGCGAGTCCAGCGGCACCGAGCTGCGCCCGCCGTCGGGGGCGATGCGCGTGAGCTGGCCGCCGAACAGCTCGACGACGTAGACCGTGCCGTCGTCGGCGACCGCGACGTCCACCGCGCCCGAGAAGCCCTCGGCCCACCGCTCGGCCTCGCCCGTCCGCGGGTCGACGCGGTACACCGCCCCGGTCCCGGGCGCCTCGGGGAAGCCGGGCAACGACGACACGTAGTACGTGCCGTCGGGGCCGCGCTCGACGTCGGTCGGCACCGGCTCCCCCGTGAAGGTCTCGCCGACGCAGCCGGCCAGCGTCTCCGGCGGGAGCTGCTGCTCCGGCGGCACGCCCTCGTTGAACTGCGCGATGAGCCCCTGTCGCTGCTCCTCGCCGAACTCCACCTCGACGGGCGGCAGCACCGCGACGGTGCTCGTCCGCCCGCCGGCGGACACCCGGACGATCGCGTTGGCGGCCGCGTCGGCGACGACGCGGGCGCCGCCGTCCACGAGCACCTTGTACGGGTTGGACTCGACGATGCCGGTGTACGGCCCCAGGCCGAGCGCGCCGGCCTCGCCGAGGCAGGCCTCGGACGCCCCGACGAAGCCGTACACCGCGCCGCCGTCGGGGTTGGTCGCCGTCTCGTGGTCGATGAGCGAGCCGAGCACCTTCTGCCCGCCGCGGCTGTCGACGCGCGCGACCGAGAACGGCGCCGGGGAGCCTCCCTCGGGCGGGGCAGACAGGGTGACCGTCAGCGTGCCGCGCCCCGTCGCGTCGACGCCGCCGACCGCCCCCTGGGTGACCGTGCGCGTCGCGCCGTCGGCCGAGACCTCGGTGAGGCGTCCGGCGAACTGCTCCGCGACGTAGGCCGTGCCGTCCCTGGCCACCGAGAGCGAGAGCGCGCCGACCAGGCCCTCGGCGAGGACCTCCGGCTCCACGGGGCCCGACCGTGCCGGGGCGGCCAGGGCCGGTCCGGCCAGGGCGAGCGCCGGGGCGCAGGCGAGCGCCACGGCCCAGGTGCGGGGGCGAGCTGTCATGGGGGGTTCCTCCCGTCGTGCGTCGACGGCCGTGTGCGCCGACGGCCCCGTGCCGGGGCTGCAGGACCCGAGGAGCGGGCGGGGGCCGCGCTGATACACGGGGGGCCCGGTGACGGGTCGTGCTGTGCCCCCACGGGCGGTCGGCCTGCGGGTCAGCGGTCGGCGGTCAGCGGGCGGGGAACGTCTCCGTGAACCAGGCCCGCATGTCCGCGTCGTAGTCCTCGGGGTCGACGTTCCACTCCCGGGTGTGGTCGCCGGGCCCGTCGAACCGGGTGGTGACGAGGTCGCCGAGGCGCTCGGCCACCACGCGGCTGGGCCCGTTCGGGACGAACGCGTCGTCGTCGCTGTGGACGAGGTAGACCGGCACGTCGACGACCTCCTCGAGGTCCGCGCGGGTCGTCCAGTCGACGTCGTCCAGGTCCAGGCCGCCGCGGAGCTCGACGAACCGCACGGCGAGGCTCGTCAGCCAGCGGGGCAGGCCGGCCAGGTCGCCCTGCTCCTCGAACACCGCCCGCCAGTCGACCACCGGGGCGTCGAGCACCAGGCCGACCACGGAGCCGGCGTGCTCGGACTCCGCGAGCAGCTGGAGCTGGACCGCCCCGCCCATCGACCAGCCCGCGAGGACGACCTGCTCGGCGCCGTTGTCCAGCGCGTAGGCCACGGCGGCGTCGAGGTCGCGCCACTCGGTGACCCCGAGCCCGTACCGCCCGGACGGGTCCTGGGCGGTGCCGGCGTCGTTGCGGTAGGACGGCACGAGCACCTCGTAGCCGAGGTCGTGCCACAGCGGCAGGTAGCGGTTGGCCTCCTCGCGCTGCCCGCCACGCCCGTGCGCGAACACGATCCACGTGCCCGCCGCCGCGGCCTGCTCCGGGGTGGGGCTGGCGGGGGCGGGGACCCGGTGCGCGGGGAGGTCGCCGAGCTCGCCGTCGAGGAGCACGTCCTCGTACAGGAGCCCGACGGTGCCGGGGCTGCCGAGGAACACGTCCTGGTCGACCTGGCCGGTGGCACCGGCGTCGGGCAGCGTCCCGTCCCGGTCGTCCCAGCCGCGGACGACCCGGCCGTCCTCGCGCGACAGCACCTCGCCCGCGACACCCCAGCCGGACTCCTCGCCGAGCTGCCAGCGGACGCCGTGGAGCCCCTCGACGGCGGACCCGGCGGTGTCGGGCAGGACGACCGTGCCGTCGGGCCGGCCGGAGGCGTCCACCCCCGCGGTGACCGACACGGGGGGCTGGCCGCCCCGGTCGACAGCGAGCGCGAGCCCGGAGAAGTACCAGGCGACGCCGACGACGAGACCGGCCGCGGCGAGCAGCACGAGCGCGAGGACGGCGGCGAGCACCCTCGGCCAGAGCCGTCGTGGCCGTCCGACCGGCGGGGTGCCGTCGGTCGCGGCACGGGACCCGGTCCCGGTCCCGGTGGTGGTGTCGCTGCCGGTCCCAGGGTCGCTGCCGGTCCCACGCTCGCTGCCGGTCCCAGGGTCGCTGCTGGTCCCCTGGTCGCTGCCGGTCCCGGGGTCGCTGCCGCTCGCGCCCGAGGTGGGCTCCGTACCCGTGGTGCCCGTGGTGCTCATGCTCAGGCCGTGCGGCCGAGCCCGCCGCTGCCGCCCACGGGCAGCGCGGCGAGCAGCCGTTCGACGACCTGGGCGACACCGTCCTCGGCGCACGCGGGCGCCACGTGGTCGGCGGCCGCGCGGGCGTCGGGGTGCCCGTCGGCCATCGCGTAGCCCGCGCCCGCCCAGCGCAGCATCGCCACGTCGTTGGGCATGTCGCCGAAGGCCACCGCGTCGGCCGCGTCCACGCCCAGGTCCGCCGCGAGCGCGGCGAGCGTCGAGGCCTTGGTCACCCCGGGCGGGCCGATCTCGACCATGGGCACGACGGCACCGGAGTGCGTCGGCTCGCCCCGGTCGCCGACGACCCGGCGGGTGAGGCCGAGCAGGTCGTCACCGACGGTCGACGCCGACGCGTGCGCCGCCGGGCCGTCGGGGTCGGCCGCCGCGAAGGGGTCGCCGCCGGGCAGCTTGGCGAGGATCTTGACGACCGGGCCGCTGCGTTCGAGCAGCTCGTGCAGCGGGGCCCGCGGCAGGTCGCGCTCGACCGCCATGACCCAGCCCGGCTCGACCCCGAACTCGTGGACCGACTCCACGGCGAAGCTCAGGTCGGGCAGCTCGGCACGCAGGTCCGCCGCGATCTGCAGGACCACGTCGGGGGCGATGGTCGTCGTGCGGAGCACCCCGTGGTCGGGGTCGCCGACCCGCTGCAGGTCGACGACGACGGCGCCGTTGGTGAGCACGGCGTGGCCGCGGATCCCGGTGCGCGCGGCGATCTCGGTCATCCAGCGCGGCGGCCGGCCCGTGGCCAGCACGACGTGCACGCCCGCGTCCTGCGCCGCCCGCAGCGCCGCGACGGTGCGGTCGCTGGCCTGCCCGAGCCGGGGGACCAGGGTGCCGTCGATGTCGCTGGCGAGGAGGCGCACGGGGCCATCCTCCCCCACCCGCAGGCACGGCACCCGGCGGTGCCGTCCTCCCCCGCACCGACGCCCCGACGCCCCGATGCCCCGACGCCCCGACGCCCCGACGCCCCGACGCCCGGCATGGAACCGGAGGGACGCGGTCAGGCCGCGGCGTCGCCCAGGCCGAGGGCCCGCTCGAGGAAGACCGCGAGGCCGTCCTCGGTCACCGGCCCGATCGTCTCGACCGCCGCGCGGCGCACGTCGTCGTCCAGGGCGTTGCCCATCGCGGCGGAGTGCGCGGCCCAGCGGAGCATCTCGATGTCGTTGCGGCCGTCGCCGACGGCGTACGTGTCCTCGGGCTCGACTCCCAGGCGGCGGCGCACCGACTCCAGCGCGCTCGCCTTGGACACGCCCTCCGGGGCGATGTCGAGCCACGCCGACCAGCCGACGGCGTAGGCCACGGAGTTCAGGCCCATCCGCCCGACGATCTCCTCGAACTCCTCCGGGCTGTGGTCGAGGCTGCGGACGATGACGCGCAGCGCCCGGGTCCGTGACAGCTCCTCGAACGAGGCGACCCGGAACCTGCCGCTGAGCTCGCCCTCGGGGAAGGCCTGGGTGAGCACCTTGTCCAGCTGCTCGGTCTCGACCCCGTACAGGGCGGTCGGCAGGTGCTCCCGGACCACGGCGAGCGCGGGGCCGGGGTCGAAGGACACGGACTCGGCGACCTCGTAGCCCTTGGGGAGCGACGGGTCCAGGCGGAGCGTCACCGCGCCGTTGGAGACGACGGCGGTGCCGGTGAGCAGGTCGAGGCGGTCGAGGACCTCGAGGGTGCCGTCGGTGCTGCGCCCGGTGGCGATGACGACGTGGGCGACCTCCGAGGCCGCGCGGACCGCGCCCCGGACCCGCTCGGTCAACCGGTCGTCGTGGTCGACGATCGTGCCGTCGATGTCCAGGGCGACCAGCGGGCGCCGGTCGCGCGGCTGCTCCGCCGTCACACCGGCACCAGGACGTCGGTGCCCAGGCGGGCCGCGAGCGGCGCCGGCACCGTCACGGAGCCGTCGGCCTGCTGGTTGTTCTCCAGCAGCGCCACGAGCCAGCGGGTCGTGGCGAGGGTGCCGTTGAGGGTGGCGACCGGCGTGGTGCCCCCCTCGCCACGGACGCGGATGTCGAGGCGGCGGGCCTGGAACGTCGTGCAGTTGCTCGTGGACGTGAGCTCGAGCCAGCGGGCCTGCGAGGGCAGCCACGCCTCGCAGTCGAACTTGCGCGCGGCGCTGGAGCCCAGGTCGCCGGCGGCCACGTCGATGACGCGGTAGGGGAGGCCGAGGGCGGTGAGCATGCCCTCCTCCAGCGCCAGCATCCGCTCGTGCTCGGTCTCGGCGTCCGCGGCGTCGCAGAACGCGAACATCTCGACCTTGTGGAACTGGTGGACCCGGATGATGCCGCGGGTGTCCTTGCCGTGGCTGCCGGCCTCGCGCCGGTAGCAGGCCGACCAGCCCGCGTAGCGGACCGGGCCGTCGGACAGGTCGAGGATCTCGTCGGAGTGGTAGCCGGCCAGGGCCACCTCGCTGGTGCCGACCAGGTACAGGTCGTCCGCGGCGAGCCGGTACACCTCGTCGGCGTGCGCGCCCAAGAACCCGGTGCCCGCCATGATCTCCGGCCGCACGAGCGTCGGCGTGATCATCGGCGTGAAGCCGGCCTCGAGGGCGGTGTCCATCGCCAGCGACAGCAGCGCGAGCTCCAGCCGCGCCCCGACGCCGGTGAGGAAGTAGAAGCGGCTGCCCGAGACCTTGGCGCCGCGCTTGACGTCGATCGCGCGCAGCCCCTCGGCGACGGCCAGGTGGTCCGGCACCGCGCCGTCCGGGCCGACGACGCCCTCGGCCACCAGGTCGCGGACCTGGCCCACCTCGCGCAGCACGACGAAGTCGTCCTCGCCGCCCGGCGGGACGCCCGGCAGCACGACGTTGTCGATGCGCCGCAGCGCCGCGTCGAGGGCGGCCTCGGCGGCGTCCGCGTCGGCCTGGGCCGCCTTGACGTCGTCCGACAGCTGCTTGGCGGCGGCGACCAGCGCGGGCTTCTCGTCCTTGGGGGCCGCGGCGACGAGCTTGCCGGAGGCCTTCTGCTGCGCGCGCAGCGCCTCGAACCGGGCGACCGCCTCTCGCCGCGCCACGTCGGCGGCCAGCGCCGCGTCGACGGCGGTCGGGTCGGCGCCACGGCTGGTCTGGCTGTCCCTCGCGGTCTGCGGGTCCTCGCGCAGCGCCCTGATGTCGATCACGGCCCGAGCCTACGTGCGCGGACGGCTGCGGAGAGCCTGCCCGCCACTACGCTCAGGACGTGGAAGAGGCGCCCCCCGGGGCCGGCAGCACGTCGCCGCAGAAGTTCGTCGCCGTCGTGGCGCAGCCCGTCAAGTCCGACATGGACGCCCTGCGCGAGGCGGTGACGACCATCAGCGAGCAGGCCGGCTGGGGCCCGCCGCGCTTCTACGAGACCAGCGTCGAGGACCCGGGCCGCGGCCAGGCCAAGCAGGCCCTCGAGGAGGGTGCGTCGATCGTCGCGTCCTCCGGCGGCGACGGCACCGCGTGCGCCGTGGCCGAGGTGCTCGCCGAGACCGGCGTGCCGATGGCCATCCTCCCGGCCGGGACCGGCAACCTGCTGGCCCGCGCGGTCGGCATCAGCCACAGCAGCCGCACGGCCGCCCTGGCCCTGCTCACCGAGGGCCGCGAGCGCGCCATCGACATCATGAGCGTGGACATGGTCCGCCCCGACGGCAGCCGCTTCACCGAGACCTCGGTCGTCGGGCTCGGCATCGGCTACAACGCCGACCTCATGGCGGGCACCGACGAGGAGCTCAAGAAGCGGACCGGCTGGTTCGCCTACATCGTCTCCGGCGTCCGGGCGATCCGCACCCACGCCGTCCGGGCGCGCGTGGCCTCCGACGTCGACGACCCGAGCCGGTCGCTGGCGGCCGGCGGCGCGCAGGTCCGCAAGACCCGGTCGATCCTGGTGGTGACGTGCGGCCTGCTCGTCGGGGGCCTGCGGCTGCTCGAGGACTCCGAGCCGGACGACGGGGTGATGGAGACGGTCGTCGCCGAGCCGCGGAGCCGTTTCGAGCTCATCGTGCAGCTCGGCCGGCTGCTGCTGCGCCGCGACGCCCGCGGCCCCAACGTCGAGGTGATCGAGTCGCGCAAGAACATGGTCGTCGAGTGCCCCCGGGGGACGGTCGCGCAGATCGACGGCGACCCGGTCGGCGACGTCACGCGCATCGAGGTCACGCTGCGGCCCGGTGTGCTGACGGTGCTGTCGCCCTGAGGCGATGAGCCTCTGAGCTGCTGACTGGCGCGTCTCAGACGACCAGGCGGCTGGGGCGGCGGGTGCCGACCGCGTCCGCGAGGCCGGCCAGGCGGCGGACGGCGTCGTCCACCCGTTCCGCGGGCACGACGAACGGCAGGCGCAGGTAGCGCTCGAGCGCCCCCTCGACGCCGAACCGGGGTCCCGCCGCCAGCCGCAGCCCGTGCGCGCCCGCCTGCTCGGCCATCGCGCTGGACGAGCGGCGGTCCAGCTCGACCCACAGCGACAGGCCGCCCTGAGCCTCCCGCCACCGCCAGGCCGGCAGCTCGCGCCGGAGCGCGGTGGTGAGGGCGTCACGGCGGGCACCCACCTCGGCCCGCCGGGCTGCGGCGTGGGCACCGCGGTCGGGCGCGGCCAGCAGGTGGGCCAGCGCCAGCTGCTCGAGCACCGGCGTCCCGAGGTCCCAGGACAGCCGCGCCTCGACCAGGCGGTCCACCAGGTCCCGGGGCGCCCGGACCCAGCCGAGCCGCAGCCCCGCCCACGCCGACTTGCTGAGCCCGCCCACCGTGACGACCGACGGGGAGAACGAGGCCATCGGCCGGGCCGGCGGCCGACCGTCCAGGCGCAGGTCGACGAGGGTCTCGTCGGCGACCAGGGTGGTCCCCACGGCGTCCGCGGCGGCGACCACGGCCTCCCGGGTGGCCTCGTCCATGACGCCGCCCGTCGGGTTCTGGCAGTCGGGGATGACGTACCCGAGCGTCGGGGCGCTCTGGCGGAACGCGGTCCGCCACGCCTCGACGTCCCACAGCCGCTCGCCCGCGTCGCCGAGCGGGACCGGCACCAGGCGCGCCCCTGCTCGCCGGGCCGCCTCGAGGGCGTTGGGGTACGACGGCTGCTCGACGAGCACACGGTCCCCGGGCTGGGTCAGCACGCGCAGCAGCAGCGCCCACGCCGACACCGCGCCGGAGGTGACGACCACCTGGGACGGGTCCGTCGGCAGCCCGCGGGCGGTGAAGGAGTCCGCCACCGCCTGCCGCGCCTCGGGCAGGCCCTCCGCGGCGTAGCCGACGCCGGGCAGGTGGCGGGGCAGCTCGAGCAGGGCCGCCTCGTAGGCCGCCCGGACCGCCACCCCGTCCGCGGGCATGGTCGCCGCCGCCAGGTCGAGGAGGTCGTCGTCGAGCTCGTCCGGACGGGGCGGCGCGATGGCCCCCCCGGTCGGCCGCACGCCGCCCGGGACCGAGGTCCAGGACCCCGACCCCTGCCGGGACCGCAGGAAGCCGGCCTCGCGCAGCGCGTCGTAGGCCGCGGTCACCGTGGTCCGGCTCACGTGCAGCTGCTCGGCGAGCTGCCGCTCGCTGGGCACCCGGACCTCGAGCGGCAGCCGGCCGTCGAGCACGAGCGCCCGCACCCGGTCGGCCAGCGCCGCGTACCCGGGGCCGTGGCCCCGCCACTGGTCCCCGAGCAGGCGGCCCATCGCCAGGGCTCCGACGCGTGTCCTCACCGGGCCAGTGTGCGCCAGGTGGCCCTGGATCGGAAGGCCACTCACGGGGCACGCTGGCCGCATGCTTCCCCGTCCCGTGCCCCGCCGCCTGCTGCAGCTGGCCGTCGGCCTCGTCCTCTACGGGGTGACGATGGGGCTCATGGTCCGCTCGGGGCTCGGCCTCGACCCGTGGGACGTGTTCCACGAGGGCCTCGCCACCAGGACGCCGTTGAGCTTCGGCACCGTGACGATCCTCGTCGGCGTCGTCGTGCTGCTGGCCTGGATCCCGCTGCGCCAGCGGCCGGGCGTGGGGACGGTCGCCAACGTGTTCGTCATCGGTCTCGCCGCGGACGCGACGCTGTGGCTGGTGGCCGAGCCCGAGCACCTCGCGCTGCGGATCGCGTTCCTGCTCCTCGGCATCGTCGGCAACGGTGTGGCCGGCGGCCTGTACATCGGCGCCGGCCTGGGGCCCGGCCCCCGCGACGGGCTGATGACCGGCATCGTCCGGCGCACCGGCCGGTCGGTCCGCCTGGTCCGCACCAGCATCGAGCTGACGGTCCTCGCCGTCGGCTGGCTCATCGGCGGGACGGTGGGGCTCGGGACGGTGCTGTACGCCCTGGCCATCGGCCCGATCGTGCAGCTGGCGCTGGGCTGGTTCACGGTCCGGCCGGTCGAGCCGATGAGCCCGACGGTCGTGCCCGGCGGGGCGACCCCGACCACTTCCACGCCCGCGACCTAGGCCGCCTGGCGCCGACACCGGCCAGCAGCACCGGCCGGCTCAGTCCAGGTCCGACGGGGCCTGCCGGTCGAGCAGGTCAGAGAGCCACTCCTCCGCCGCCGCGAAGCCCTCGGCGCCGGTCCAGCCGAGGACCCTCGACCGCTCCCCGTCCGCCCGAGGGTAGGAACCGAGGAAGCGCGTCAGCGGGCTGAGCCGGCGCAGCCCCTTGAGCGCCTCGGCCACCCGCGGCTCGCGGACGTGCCCGTCGAGGTCGATGGAGAAGCAGTACTCGCCGAAGCCGGCCCCCGTCGGGCGCGACTCGATCCGCGTGAGGTCGACGCCGCGGGCGGAGAACTGCTCGAGCAGCTCCAGCAGGGCGCCCGAGTGGTTCTCGCGCAGGTAGGCGACCACGCTCGTGCGGTCGGCGCCCGTCTGCTCCGGCACCGCGCCGGGGAGGGTCACCGCGACGAAGCGGGTGGTGGCGGGCCGGTCGCCGATGTCGTCGGCCAGGACGACGAGGCCGTACCGCTCGGCCGCGGGCGGGGCGCAGATGGCGGCGTCGTAGGCGGGGTCCTCGACGCCGAGGCCGGCGGCGGCGGCCGCTGTCGACATGGCCGGCTCCACGGCGACGCCGGGCAGGTGGTCGCTGAGCCAGGCCCGGCACTGCGCCTCGGCGTGCGGGTGGCTGGCCACCCGGCGGACGTCGGCGAGCGTCGTCCCCTCCCGCACCGCGAGGACGAACGTCACCGGGACCAGGTGCTCCGCGACGATGACCAGCGGCGGGTCGCTCGCGCTCAGCGCGTCGAGGGTCGCGTTCACCCCGCCCTCGAGCGAGTTCTCGATGGGCACGACCGCGGCGTGCACCTCGCCCGCGCGGACGGCCTCGAAGCAGCGGCCGACGGTGGCCATCGGAACCCGCTCGGCGGCAGTCGGGACCCGCTCGGCAGCCGTCGGGACGCGCCCGGCAGCAGACGGGAGCCGCTCGGCGGCGGTCGGGACCTCTCCGACGGCCGTCGGGACGCGCCCTGCGGCAGTCGGGATGCGCTCGACGGAGGGCGCCCCTGGCACGCCCGAGCGCGCCAGGAGCCCCTCGAGCGCGGTCTCGGTGAAGGTGCCGGCCGGCCCGAGGTAGGCCACCCGCGGCGCATCCGTCGAGGGGTCGTCGGAGCTCACGCCCGCACGCTAGGCCATGCCCGCGGTCGCGCCGGGGCCGTCCCGACCTGCGGGGTGACCGCGACGTCCGTCGACGCGGTCGGTCTCAGTGACCGTGTACCGCCGCCCTTCGTCACGGCGCGCCGAGAACGCCTCGGACAGCAGCAGACGGTGCACCGCGTCGTCGCCCACCCCCGGACGGCACGCCGGCGCCCGGTCGGTGAACAGCTCGTCCAGCTCTCGCCGCCAGGCCGCCGCCGGTCCGGCACCCGGCGGCGGGTTCGGCTGCTCGTCGGGCGCAGCGCTGCCCGTCAGGCCGTCGTCCTGATCGAGACGCTCGGTGCCGTCGTCGTGTTCGTGACGCTCGGTGCGGTGGTCGGGCTCGTGACGCTCGGTGCCGTCGTCGTGATCGTCATGCTCGGTGCGGTCGTCGTGGTCGTGACGCTCGGTGCGGTCGTCGGGCACGTCGGGGTCTCCCAGGTCGCGCACGAGGTCCTCGACGACGTGGTGGCGGACGCGTCGGGGCGTCCGGGTGGGGTCGACCCACCTGGGTGGGGTGACGGTGATCTGCCCGCCGCGGCCGTGGACCTGCCAGGTGCCGGCGTGGACGGCGGTGTGGTGGCCGGGGCAGAGGAGGGTGTAGTTGTCGAGGTCGGAGGGGCCGCCGTCGGCCCAGTGGACGATGTGGTGGGCGTCGCACCAGTCGGGTGGGGCGCCGCAGCCGGGGACGGTGCAGCCGCCGTCTCGTGCGGCGAGGGCTCGACGTTGGGCGAGGGTGACCAGGCGGTGCTCGCGCCCGACGTCGAGGGGTCCGAGGGACGGCGTGGACACGACCCGCTGGAGCACCGCGTCGCACACCAGACGACGCGTCGACGCGGGCGAGAGCGGGTCACCCGCCTCCGTGCGTCCCAGGCCCGCCCCCGCCAGGCCAGCCACCTGGGACGGCGTCACGTGGAGGACCACCCGGGGGCGCTCACCGCGGCGCGGCACCGCGACACCGAGCGCCGTCTCCGCCACCCGCACCAGGGCGTCGGCGCGGCGCTGGCGTGCCTGACGCCGGTCGGGCTCCCCGTCGGCACCCGGCTCCGGCGCGGACGCCGTGTCGAGCGCCGCTCGGAGGGTGGCTCCCGACACCGCGTCGAGCTGGAAGGCCCCCACGACCATGCCGGTGGCGTCGGTATGGACCTCGAGGAAGCGCCGCGTGTGCCCGTCGGGGTCGAAGCGCTCGCGCCTCTCGTCGCCGGCAGGGTCCAGGCGGGCCAGCAGCTGGCGGGCGGCCCGGTCCATGTCCAGCGGGGCGGCGTCGTCGGCGGCTCGCCGGAGGAAGTCCACGACGTCGGCGGCCGCGCCGGGTCGCGCCAGCAGCGACGCCGGCAGCCGGTCGAGGCAGCGGACGGCCACGTCCACGTGGGCGCGGGTGCGGCGCCCCTGCGACAGCTCCTCGGCGAACACGGCCAGCGGCTCCGTCGGGGCCGTGGCCCTGGCGGCCGCGACGTCCCTGCGGGCCTGGCCGGCCCCCATCAGGCAGACGGTCCGGAGGAAGGCCTCCGGAGTCGTCGCCACGGGCGACGAGGTGGCGAGAGCCCGCCCGTCGAGCTCGCGCACGAGGTCGAGGTACACCGCCTCGACCCGTCCCCGGAGCGCGGCCACGCGACGGATGCCGTCGAGAACGTCGGCGTCCGCGACCTGCCACGCCGCCCCGGGCGCCGTGAGCGCCGCGGCGCGCCCGAGGGCGTCCGAGGCCTCGGCCAGCGCTGCCGCCAGCGCGCACGCCGGCAGGTCGCCCGGGGGCGCCGCGCCTGCGGTGACGCCGGTGCTGCTGGTCATGCGTCGACCGTACGGAGCACCCCGGACACAACCCCGGGACTGCACGGACAGGGTGGCCGGCGCGGACCGCGCGGACCGTGCTGTCCGGGCGGCCCGTGCGGTCGGCACGTGCTGCGGTCGGCGCGTGCCGCGGTCGGCACGTGCTGCGGTCGGCACGTGGCCCCCGTGACGCTCGTCCGACCAGGACCGCAAGGGCCCGTCGCGTCCCGCCCGGCCGCAGCGAACCCCCTCGCCAGCCCACCCGGCCCGGACCGGGACCTCAGCGGAACCGTCGGCCCTCGTCGCGCCGGTACGCCCGCACCGCCACGGCACCCGTCACCACAGCCCAGACCCCCAGCACGGGCAGCACCGCCGACGGCAGATCCGCACCGGTCGTGGCCGCGATGACCAGGTCGCGCCCGGCACGGGTGGGCAGGCCCTGCGAGACGGCGTCGAGCCACGACGGGAACGCCTGAGGCGGGATGAAGAGCCCGCCCCCGAAGGCCAGCGGGAACAGCAGCACCTGCGCGACCGGGACCGCCGCCTTGACCGACAGCGAGTACCCGACGGCGACCCCCAGGAACAGCAGGGGCACGCCGGCCACGGCGAGCGCGCCGGCACCCAGGAGGGCCTCCCTCGGCGACACGCTGGCCTCGGTGAGCAGGGCCGCGGCCACCAGGAGCGGGAGCAGCCCGAGCAGGGCGAAGAGCACACCGTTGACCAGCCGGGCCGTGATCCTCGGTCCGGCACCGACGGGCAGGGTGCGGACGTACGGGTCCCACGGCGTGCTCCGGTCGTCCGCGACGCCGACGCCGAAGCTGAACAGGCAGACGGAGAAGACGGAGAAGACCGCCAGCTGGCTCGCCGACGCCGTCGCGGCGACCGGGTCGCCCGCGACCTCGCGGAACGGCACGACGAAGAACAGGAACGACAGCAGCGGGAACATCACGGTGCTCACGACGGCGATCGGGACGCGGAGGGTCTCCAGGGCCACGTAGCGGGTGTGGAGCGCGACCAGGCTCATGACCGCGCCCCCGCCACGGCCGCACCCGTCACAGCCGCACCCCCCACAGCCGCGCCCGGCACCGGTGCGGTCAGCGCGAGGAAGGCGTCCTCGAGCGACGCCGTCGCGACCTCCAGGTCGCGGAAGGGGACCTCGGCGCGGACGAGCTCGCGGACCAGCGCGTCGGAGTCGTCGGTGAACAGCGACCACCGGTCCTGCTCCCCCGGCTCGGCCCGCACGACGTGCTGCAGCGGGGGCAGGGCACCGGCGCGCACGCTCACCCGGCGCTGCCGGACCCGGGACCTCACCTCGTCGAGGCTGCCGTCGACCAGCACCCGCCCCGCGGACACGACGACGACCCGCTCGGCGAGCGCCTCGACCTCCTCCAGGTAGTGGCTCGTGACCACCACGGTGCCGCCGTCGGCGTGGAAGTCGCGCACCCGCTGCCACAGCAGGTGCCGGGCGTCGACGTCCAGGCCGGTGGTGGGCTCGTCGAGCACGAGCAGCCGCGGCCGTCCGACCAGGGCGAGCGCCAGCGACAGGCGGCGCCGCTGCCCCCCGGACAGCCCGCCGGTCTGCCGCCCGGCCTCCTCGGCGAGCCCCAGCTCGTCCAGCAGCCGGTCGGTCGGGAGGGGGTCCGGGTGGTGCCCGGCGACGAAGTCGAGCACCTCCCGCACCCGGAGCGTCGCCGGCAGAGCCGTCTCCTGGGGCGTGGACCCGACCAGGGCCCGCGACGACGGCGTCCGCGGGTCGCCGCCGAACAGCCGGACGGTGCCGCTGTCCGGCCGTCGCAGGCCCAGCAGCAGGCTGATGAGCGTCGACTTGCCGGCGCCGTTGGGCCCGAGCAGGCCGACGACCTGCCCGGCCGGCACGTCGAGGCTCACGTCGTCGAGGGCGAGGACCTCGCCGTAGCGGCGGGTCACCCCCGCCCAGCTCGCCAGCACGTCTGTCATGGCCTGTCCCCCTCGGTGGTGGTGGCGGGGCCGCCGTCCGACGGCCCCGGGTCGGGCGGCTGCAGCAGGGCGCGCAGCGCGGCCAGGTAGTCCTCGTAGGCGCGACGACCGGCCCGGGTCAGCGCCAGGTAGGTCACGGGCGACCGTCCCCGGTGGGTCTTGGTGACCTCGACGTAGCCGGCGTCCTCGAGCCGCCGCAGGTGCGTGGCGAGGTTGCCGGCCGTCATGTCGAGCAGCTGCTGGACGCGGGGGAAGGCGATCCGGTCCCCGGCGGGCAGCGCCGCGAGCGTGGTGGTGAGCCGCAGCCGTGCCTGGGCGTGGATGACCGGGTCGAGCTCGACCGGCCGCGGTCCCGCGCCCGCGCTCATGCCTGCGCTCATGCCTGCGCGGCCGGCCTGAGGGCACCGGCCCGGCGCCGCCGCACGGCGAACCAGGCGGCGGCGGCCAGGAAGCCCCCGCCACCGGCCAGGCACATCACCAGGTACAGCGCCGGGAGCCCGAGCAAGCAGCCCGCACCGGTCGTCACCATGATCCAGGCGCCGACGGCGAACTGGACAGGGTCGTCCCAGGCCACGGCGCCCGCGACGTACAGCAGCCCGACGACGAGCGCGGAGACGGCCGGCCAGAGCAGGGCGGCCGCCTCGGGCGGTGCGCCCAGCCGCTGCGCACCCAGGACGACCGCGGGCAGCATGGCGAAGCCGAGGACCCAGCCCCAGCCGTACATCGCCCCCGTACGGGCCGACGAGCCCGCGACGCCCCGGCCGGCTCGCACGGCGTGCACCGCCGTGAGCACCCCGGCGCCGACGAGCAGCAGGGCGAAGAGCGTGAACGCGGACCACGCCGGCAGCGGCAGCCGGCCCGAGGTCGCCAGCCAGATCGCCCCGAACCCCACGGACCACGCCACGCCCCAGGCGCCGAAGACCAGGCGCTCGTCCGGCGCGAGGGCGGCCTGCGTGCGCGCCTGCTGCTCGGCGACCAGGCGTAGCCGGGCAGCGGGGTCGAGGGACGGCTGGGGCTCGGGCTCGTCGGGCACCATCACTTTGTAACGCAAAGTGGTGTGCGGCGACAAGAGGTCTTCGACCCGGTCGTGCGCCGACGACCTACGCTCCTGGGGTGCAGCCGCCCGCCACGCCCGACGAGGGGACCGTCCACCTCGGCCACAGCCGCATCGACGTCGACCGCCGGGCCCGGACCGGCGACCCCGAGGTCGTGTTCGGCGCCGGGAAGAGCCCCCAGCAGGTCGTCGAGATCCTCACCACGCTGCACGCCGCGCACCCCGACACGGCGGTCCTGGCGACGCGCCTGTCGCCGGAGTCCCTCGACGCGGTCGAGCAGCACCTGCCGGGTGCGGTGGCCGACCGGCTCGCCCGGACCGCGGTCCTCGGTCCCCTGCCGCCGGCCCGGGGCCTCGTGCAGGTGGTCGCCGCCGGCACCTCCGACGGGCCGGTCGCCGCCGAGGCCACCGTCACCGCGCAGGTCCATGGCGCCCGGGTCGAGCGCATCGACGACGTCGGTGTGGCCGGGATCCACCGGCTGCTCGCCGTCCGCGACCGGTTCACCGAGGCCGACTGCCTGGTCGTGGTCGCCGGGATGGAGGGCGCGCTGCCGAGCGTGGTCGCCGGTCTGGTCGGCGTGCCGCTGGTCGGCGTGCCCACGAGCGTCGGCTACGGCACCGGGGCGGGCGGGCTCGCCGCGCTGCTGTCGATGCTCAACTCCTGCGCCCCTGGCGTGGTCGTCGTCAACGTCGACAACGGCTACGGCGCGGGCGTCCACGCCGCACGGGTCGCCCGGGCCAGCGCGCGCGCCGCGGCAGCCCCCGCAGCAGACGGCGGGCAGGCTGTCCTGTCGTGACGACGTTGTGGGTCGACGCCGGGCGCGGGGCCGCCGGGGACATGCTGCTCGCGGCCCTGTGGGACGCCGGCGCCGACGCCACCGTGGTCCGGGCGGCCGTGCGGGCGGTGGTCCCCGCCGACGTCAGCTTCGGCCACGAGGTCCGTGACGGCTTCCGCGTCGCCCGCGCCCACGTGGTCGCCGACTCCGAGGACGCCGCCGCCGGTCCCGACCGTCGGTGGGCGGACATCCGCCGGGCCCTGGCCACGGCCCCCCTGGCCCCCCGCGTGCGGGACCGCGCGACCGCGGTGTTCGCCGCGCTGGCGCAGGCCGAGGCCACGATCCACGGCACCGAGGTCGACCGGGTCCACTTCCACGAGGTCGGCGCCCACGACTCGATCGCCGACGTGGTCGGCGTGGTGGCGGCGGTCGAGCAGCTCGGCGTCACCCGCGTGGTGTGCACGCCGGTGGGGGTGGGCGGCGGCGAGGACGCGGCAGGCACGCTCGGCCACGGCCGCGTGCCCGCCCCCGTCCCCGCCGTCCTCCACCTGGCCACCGCCGCCGGGGCCCCCGTGCTCGCCGGTCCCGGCGCCGGGGAGACCTGCACCCCCACGGGCATGGCGCTGCTCGTCACGCTCGCCGACGCCTGGGGGCCGCTCCCGCCGCTGCGGCCGGCGGCGCTCGGTGCGGGAGCCGGCACGCGCGAGACGCCCGGTCGGTTCGGTGCCCTGCGGGTCGTCCTCGGCGCCCCGGTCGGGCCGGTGGACGGCGGCGGGACCGACGTCGCCCTGGTGACGAGCACGAACGTCGACGACATGGACCCTCGGCTGTGGCCGCGCGTGCTGGCCCGGCTGCTCGAAGTCGGCGCGCAGGACGCCTGGCTGGCGCCGATCCTCATGAAGAAGGGCCGGCCCGCCCACACCCTCCACGTCCTCAGCGACCCCGAGCACGCCCAGGCCGTCCGCGACGTCGTCGTCCGCGAGACCAGCGCCATCGGGATGCGGGTCCAGGCCGTGGCCAAGCACGCCCTGCCGCGGGACGAGGTCGAGGTGGTCGTCGACGGCGACCGGGTCCGGGTCAAGCGCGCCTGGCTCGACGGCCGGGTCGTCAACGCCCAGCCCGAGTGGGAGGACGTCGCCGTGGCGGCCGCCCGCACCGGCGCCCCCGCCAAGCAGGTCCTCGCCCGCGCGGCGGCGCTCGCGCAGCAGGTCGAGGCCTGACGGGGCCCGCTCGGCAGCAGCAGGAAGCTCGCCCAGGGGGGACGGGTGGGGGTTCGGCGGGCCGGGCCACCCCCGAGGGACCCGGCCGCGCCTCGGCTCCCCAGCCGGTCGACCCGCGGGCGACGCTACGCCTGACCAGGGTCCCTGACAAGGGCTGACCGCCTCCGTTCACCCGGCCGGACGACCGGTCGGGCCGGTCGGTGGTTCGATGGCGCCGTGGACACCAGCACCGGACTGCCCGCAGGCTTCGTCGACAGCGAGGTCGGCACGCTGCGGGAGGTGATCCTCCACCGACCGGGCGCGGAGCTGCGCCGCCTGACCCCGCGCAACAACGACCGCCTGCTGTTCGACGGCCTGCCCTGGGTCGACCGCGCGCAGGACGAGCACGACGCCTTCGCCGAGACCCTCCGCGGTCGCGGGGTGCTCGTCCACCTGGTCACGGACCTGCTGCGCGAGGTGCTCGGCTCCGACGAGGTCCGGCAGCGCGCCATCGAGGACGTCGTCACCGACGGCTCCCCCGCCCACCTGCGCCTGGGCGACACGCTGCGCGCGACGGTCCGCTCCCACCTGCAGGACCTCGACGCCGACGGGCTCACCGACGCCCTGGTCGCCGGGGTCCGGATCGACGAGCTGCCCGGACGCACCGGGCTGGTCGCGGCCATGCTCGCCCACGACGACTTCGTCGTGGACCCGCTGCCCAACCTGCTCTTCACCCGCGACTCCAGCGTGTGGATCGGCGACGAGGTGGCCGTGGCGAGCCTGGCGATGCCGGCCCGCGACCGCGAGACGCACCTGCTCGGCCTGGTCTACGCCCACCACCCGCGCTTCGCCGGGGTCGAGACGGCCTACGAGCCGAGCTGGGAGCACGTCGAGGGCGGCGACGTCCTCGTCGTCGGGCCCGGCGTCCTCGCGGTGGGGACCGGGGAGCGCACCACGCCCGCGGGCGTCGAGCGGCTGGCGCGGACCGCGATCGGCCGGGGCCTGGCGCACACCGTGCTCGCGGTCCCGATCGCCCAGGAGCGGGCGACGATGCACCTGGACACCGTCTGCACGATGGTCGACCGGGACGCCGTCGTCGTCTACCCCAACGTCGCCCAGAGCCTGGTCGCGTACCCGATCACCGCGGCGGGCGGGACCGGCGGCAGTCGCGGCATGCACGTGCCCGCCTCGGCGGTCGAGCTGTCCCTGGGCACCCCCCGGCCGTTCCTGCCCGCCGTGGCCGAGGCGCTCGGCCTGGCGGAGGTGCGCCACGTCGACACCGGGCTGGACCCGGTCGCCGCCGAGCGCGAGCAGTGGGACGACGGCAACAACACCCTGGCCGTGGCGCCCGGCGTCGTGGTGGCCTACGAGCGCAACACGGGGACGAACGCGGCGCTGCGCGAGGCGGGCATCGAGGTGCTGGAGATCGCGGGCGACCAGCTCGGCTCGGGCCGCGGCGGCCCCCGCTGCATGAGCTGCCCGGTGCGCCGCGACCCGCTCGGCTGAGGACGCCGGAGCACCCCCACCCGCAGCCGGTCCGACCCGCCCCGGCGGAGGTCCGAGGAGGGCCTCGCCGGGGCGGCGCGCGCCTCAGCGCAGGGTGACCTGCCGGGACAGCAGCCCGGCGCGCGCGCGGCGGACGTCGCCGTCGAGCGGGCCGTCCTCGTCCAGGGCCGCGCGGAAGCGCTCGGCGAAGGCGGCCAGGGGCTCCTCGGTGGCCTCGGCCGTGGCGTCGTCGGGCAGGTCCCAGACCGGGACGACGAGGCCGTAGGCCCGGAAGAACCCGGCGAACTTGGTCCCCGTCCCCAGCGTCGACAGCGGGGCGCCGTCGTCGTCGCGGCGCACGTGCAGCCGGGCCAGCGCGTCGAGGAACCGGTCCTCGGGGGTGTCGATGACCCAGCGCAGGTGGGTGTTGTCGCCGATCTGCGCCCAGTACGCGCTCGGCGCGCTGGTGAGCCGCTCGGTGGGGACGACCGCCTCGTTGGCGCGCTCGAGCGACGCGCGGACGTCCGGGGCCAGCGCCGACATCGGGTCGCCGGGCTCGGCCTCCTCGCCCGGGTCGGTGTCCATGACGCCGTCCAGCCAGAAGTCGAAGCCGGCGTGCACCTGCACCTCGGGCTCGACGTCGGGGTCGAGCCGGTCCTGCAGCCGCGCGGTCGACGTGCGGGCGTCGACGTGGGTGACGGGGCCGGGCGCCGTGGCGGACAGGGCGGCGTCCATGGCGGCGGCGAGGTCGCGGCTGGCGTCGGCGGAGGCGTCGGCGGCCTGGATGCCGACGAAGACGCTGCCGTCGGCGCGGCGCAGCGCGGGCCACGCCACCGGCAGGACGGTGGCGAAGACCACCTCGTCACCCTCGACGGTGCGGGCGCGCAGGGTCGCGGCGGGGACGATCTCGCGGAAGGCGACCCAGTCGGTCTCGGCCGCGAGGCCCTCGAACGGGCGGGCGACGTAGGCGGCACCGGCGCGGGCGCGGCCGTGGCACTGCTTGTAGCGCTTGCCCGAGCCGCAGGGGCAGGGGGCGCGGAGACCGCCGCGGGGCGCCTCGATCGGGGTGCCCGGGTCGAGGGTTGGGGTCGGTCCGCTGGCGGGACGGCGTCTGCTGCTCACCGCGACAGGATGCCAGCCGCCGGCGACCAGGTCAGGACAGGCCGTGGGTCGCGGCAGTGTCCGAGCGGGTCGAGCGGGTGCGGTCAGGACGGGTGGGTCAGACCGCCCGGCGGCGGGAGGGCCCGCCGATGGTGGCCCACACCGTGGTGTCGCCGGCCTCGGGGTCGACGATGACGCCCCACTCGTGGGCGAGGCTGCGCACGATCCGCAGGCCGCGGCCGCGGGTGGCGACGACGGAGGTGCGGCGCGGTCGGACGTCGACGACCTGGCCGTCGGCGGGACCGCCGTCGGTGACCGCGACCTCGACGACCTCGTCGCGGACGCGGACCCGGAGGCTGATGGTGCCGCGGGGACCGGGGCGCCCGTGCATCACCGCGTTGCCGAGCAGCTCGCTGGCGGCCAGCTCCGCGTCGCCGACGGTGCCGTCGTCGACACCGAGCGAGGTCAGCAGGTCGACGAGCTCCTCACGGGCCGCGGGGACGGCGGAGGCGACGTGCGGGAGGTCCCACCGACGCTCGGTCCGTACCGCTGTGGCGGAGACCATGTCGTCACCGTCGCCTTCCCTCATGAACTGCTCCTCGGTCTCCCTGTGGATACCCGGGGTCAGCAGGCGCGAAACCAGGGGCCGGCCGGTCACGACCGGCCCTCGTCGACGACGGCCCGGGCGGTGCCGGGGTCGTCGGTGATGATGCCGTCCACGCCCAGGTCCACGCAGAGCGCCATGTCGTCCCTGTCGTTGACCGTCCACACGTAGGTCAGCAGCCCGACCTCGTGGCAGTCGCGGACCACGGTGGGGTCGGCGCGGACGAGCCGGATGTCCAGCCCGACGGTGTGCGAGGCCGTCAGCTGGGGCACCGGGGCGCGGTGGCTGCGCAGCCTCACCCGCTGCAGCCGGGGCGCCAGCAGGGCGAAGCGCCGCAGGGCGAACGGCGAGAAGGACTCGACGGCCAGCAGCGGCAGCCCGTGCAGGTACGGCCCCAGGCCGTGGACCAGCTCGGCGACGACGGCCCCCTCCACCCGCCACAGCCGGCTCGGCAGCTTGGGCTCCAGCATCAGGCCCATCGGCTGCGGCCGGTCCCGGCAGAAGGCGACGAGCTCCCGCAGGGTGAGCACGCCCGGTCCGGCGCCGAAGTCGACCTCCCCGAGCTCGGCCAGGGTGCGCCGGTGCAGGGGGCCCACCGCGTCGGACGTCCGGTCCAGGTCGACGTCGTGGTGGCAGACGACGTGGCGGTCACGGGTGAGCCGCAGGTCGGCCTCGAGCACGTCGGCGCCGTCGTCGACCGCGCGCTGCATGGCCGCCAGGGTGTGCTCGGGCACGTGCACCATCGCGCCACGGTGCGCGATCACCAGGGGCCGCGGGACCGGCGGGCGGGGGCGTCGTCTCACGTCGTCACGGGCTCGCCGGTCACCCGCGCACCTGTCTGCCGGTCACGGTCGCCGTCCACGGCCGGTCACGGTCGGTCCACGTCGGTCGGTCGTCGGTCGGCGCGGACCGGCGGGTCGGTCGAGGGCCCGCGCTCAGCGGACGGTCGGCTCGTCGCCGGTCTCGGCGACCAGCGGACGCCCGGCGTCGACCCAGGCGTGCATCCCGCCGGCCACGTTGGAGGCGTCGTAGCCGTTGCGCGACAGCCAGGCGGCGGCCTGCTGCGAGCGCCCGCCGGAGCGGCAGACGACGTAGAGGTCGCCCTCGGGGATCTCGTCCAGCCGGCTGGTGACCTCGCCGAGGGGGATGTGGACGGCACCGGGCGCGTGGCCGGCCGCCCACTCGTCGTCCTCGCGGACGTCCAGCAGCACGACCCCGCCGGGCCGGCCGGGGGGCGGGTCGGTCGGCAGGTCGGTGACGGCGACCTGGGGCACCTCGGTCACGGTGGCTCCTCCTCGGCTGGTCCGGCGCCGTGCCGGGACCCTCTGACGGGGGAACCGGCGGCGTGGTGGGATCGTCGCATGGGCATGACGCGGACAGGGCCCCGGACCACGCACCGGTGGACGACGACGGTCGGGGTCGCCCTGCTGCCGCTCGTGCTCCTCCTCGGCGGCTGCGGGCAGGGCACGGGCACCGCCGCCCCGGGCGGGCCGGCCACGGCAGCGGCGTCCGGCGACCCGACGACAGCACCCGGAGGAGACGGCATGGACAGCACCGACGGGACAGGCAGCACCGACGGCACCGACAGCACCGGCCCCGCGCAGGAGCCCGACGGGACGACCGTGCCGACCGGGGAGGTCGCCCCCCTGCCCGTGCCGTCGGGCCTGCCGGGCGGCGCGCCCCTCCCGCCGGACCCGGCCGGGGCGGACCTCACGCTCGTCGTCGGGCCGCCCGGGGCCCAGCAGCCCCCCGTCACCCTGGTGTGCGACTGGACGGCGGGCGCGGCCAGCGGCACCCACCCGCAGGCCGCGCAGGCGTGCCGGGACCTAAGTCGGA
>NZ_JBBEOI010000033.1 GCF_037860755.1 Aquipuribacter hungaricus
GTCGCCACGAGGCAGGCGCTGGCCGAGGCCGCCCGGGCCGAGGCAGCCCGGCCCGCGGCCGGCAGCGCCGCGACCGTCGGCGCCGCCCAACCCCAGGCGGACACCCACTCCGCCCCGGGCTGGCTGTCCCTGCCGTTCGAGGGCGCGCGCACCTCGTCGCAGTACGGGTACCGGACCCACCCGGTCCTCGGGTACCGCAAGCTGCACACCGGCACCGACTTCGCGGCGCCGTGCGGCACCCCGATCACGGCCGGCGCCGACGGCACGGTCGTCAGCGCCGGCTGGGGCGGAGGGTTCGGCAACCTCGTGGTCGTCGCGCACGGCGACGTCGGCGGCAGCTCCCTGTCCACGGCCTACGCCCACCAGAGCCGGCTCGCCGTCAGCGCTGGCGAGCAGGTCAGCCGCGGGCAGCTCATCGGGTACGTCGGCACCACCGGCACGTCGACCGGCTGCCACCTGCACCTGGAGGTCCGGGTCTCGGGCACCCCCGTCGACCCGAGGCGCTACCTCTGACATCAGGATCTGCGACGGGTCAGGCCTAGGGGTGCCGGAGCAGGCTGGGGGTCGAGCTGTCCTACGTCGTCCGCCCTTCCTCAGCCAGGGCGGGTGCGGTCCTGCGGACCAGGTAGCGCGACGGCTGGCCGTCGGCAGCCATCAGCCGGGTCTGGGTCCTGGACCAGGGCGAGAACGTGCCGGGGCGGGACCGCACCGCGTCCAGGAGCTCGTCCCAGGTGGTCCAGCGCAGGTCGGCGACCTCGGTCGGGTCGGGGGTGATGGCTGCGGGGTCGACGGCTCGGGCGAGGTAGACGGGGCAGACCTCGTTCTCCACCACACCCTGGTGCTCGGCGCGGTAGCGGAAGCGGGGCAGCACCGGTGCGACGTCGTGCACCTGCAGCCGGAGCTCGGCAGCACCTCGACGGGTGATCGCGTCCCGGTCGGTCTCTCCCGGGCCGGGGTGCCCGCAGACGCTGTTGGTCCACAAGCCCGGGAAGGTCCGCTTGTCCGCGGCCCGGCGGGTGATCAGCAGGCGGTCGTCCGTGTCGAAGACGTAGCAGGAGAACGCCCGGTGCAGGGGAGTCGTCGAGGTGTGCACGGTCGCCTTCGGGGCGAGCCCGACCTCGCGGCCCTCCTCGTCGACCAGCACGACCATCTCGACCGGGCTCACGATGCTCCTCGCTGCCCGCCCGCCGTGACGAGCTGCCCCGCCGCAGGACCTCGGCCGGCCGGCGACAGCCGGGCGCGGTGCGCTCGCGCGAAGTCCGCGACGGTGGTCGCCGGTCGGCCCAGCAGGTCGGGGACGTCGGTGCTGGTCACCCGGCCGCCGTCGTGGCCCCGGCGGACGACGTCGACGAACTGGCGGACCAGCCCTCGGGCCATCCACCGCGGCGTGCCCGCCAGCCGCAGCCCGGCGTAGAACACCGGAGCCGGCAGGTGGAGGTACCGCACCCGGTGGCCCAGGGTCGTGGTGAGGATCTCGGCGACCTCGGGGTAGGACAGCGGCCGGTCCTGGGTCAGGGTGTAGGTCCGCCCCTGGTCGCCGGCGCCGCCCTGCAGGCCGGGTCCGGTGAGGACCCTGGCCGCGACGGCGGCGATGTCGGACACGTCCACCCAGGCGGTGGCGCCGTGCCCGGTGGTCTGCGGCAGCCACCCCCTGCGGATGGCGGCCGCCTCCACGAGCAGGTTCTTGGTGAACGCCCCCGGCGCCAGCCGCGTCCAGCTCAGACCGCTGCGGCTCAGGTGGTCGTCGGCGCGGGCATGGTCACGGGCCCAGGGGATGGCCGAGGTGGGGGAGGCGTCCGACGTCGAGACCCTGACCACGTGCTCGACACCGGTCGCCGCGGCGGCGTCGATCGCCGTGCGGTCCCAGGTGTGCTGCTCGGGACCGTTCGGGGCGAGCAGGAACAGCTGGGAGACCCCGGTCATGGCCCTGCGCACGGCTCCCGGGTCGTCGAGGCTGCCGAGCGACGCGTCGATGCCACGCCGCCGGTGGTCCTCGACCTGGTCGGGTCGTCGGACCAGCACCCGCAGCGGCACCCCGGCCTGCACGAGCTCGTGCACCAGCAGCGTGCCGATGTCTCCTGTGGCACCGGTCACGAGCACCGTCCCGAGCTCTGGCATGTCGACCCACTTTCGGTAGCAGTAACCTGTTACTTCAGGATGGGGCTCGTCGACGAGAGGTGGCAAGTCGGGATGGACGTGAGCCAGGACGACCTGGACGGCCTGACGGCCTGGACGCTCATCAGGGCGGCGCACCGGGTGGAGCAGCAGCTCACCGCGCTGTTCGCCAGCAGGGGGCTGTCCCCGGTGCAGTTCGGGGTGCTGGCGCACCTGGCGACCGGGGTCCCGCTGACCAGGGCCCAGCTGGCCCGGGAGGTCCTGGTACGACCGCAGTCCGTCGCGGGGGTGCTCGACGGCCTGACAGCGAGGGGGCTCGTCCTGGACCAGGGACGGCGGGGCAAGGGACGCCCCAACCCGGTGACGCTCAGCCCGCAGGGCCGCGAGGTGCTGGCCGAGGTGTGGCCCGCGGTCCTCGCCGCCACGGGTCCCGCCGGCCTGGGGCTGAGCGAGACGGACGGGGCGCACCTGGACCGCATCCTGTCCTCGATCGTCCGCCCTGGGCCAGCTCCGCCGGACGCCGGTACCGTCCGGTCATGAGCCACGGCGACGGAGCCAGCAGCCCCACCGGGGTCATCGTCTCGCCTGACGGGCCCGGACCGGCACGACAGGGTGGCTGGTTCACCCCTGGTCGACCGCGGTCGGTCGCCGCTGCGCTCGCCCTCGTCGCCGCTGCGGTGGCGGTGCTGAGTGCGGCCGCCCTCGCCGAGCTCTTCGGCGTGTACCGCGGCGGCAGGATGCAGGTCGTCCTGTTCTGGGTGCCCATGCTCGGTGTCGCCGTGGCGTGGGCCGCGCTGGGGGGACTGCTCCTCACCGGGTCACGAGCCGCGCGCGTCCTCGGAGGTGTGGTCGTCCTGGCCCTGAGCGTGCAGACGATCGTGCCGTGGCTGGGCGTGATGTGGATGGAGCGGGTGACGGACCAGACCGTCCTGGTCCTCGTCCTGCCCGTCGCCGCGGTGGCGCTCCTGCACCTGGCTGTGGTCGTGGCCCTCGCGGTACCGCTGCCCGCTCGACGGACGACCGGCTGAGGGCGGCCCCGGCACGGACGCCGCCTTTCCGGGTGACCACGGCCGTGGGCGCCCGGTCCCTCTCGTGCTGCCAGTCTCGCGTCCGGATCCCGTAGAGGAGCACCCAAAGCAGGTGCGTGGCTGCTCGCGAGCTCTGTGCCGGACGCGGGGTCCAGCACCGACGGCGTCATCAGGACCACGTCGATCTCGCCGGGCTTCGTACGGACAGAGCTCGTCGACGGCATGGCGCCCGGAGTTCGCGACGAAATCCAGGCCGGCCTGCGTCACGGCCCGGCGGAGCTGGTGCACCTCCGCGACGGGCGTGCTCGCTGATGTCCCCGGGCACGAGCGAGCTCATCGGGTGCATCACCGCGCCGAGAAGCGCACCCCGACGAGCCGCTCGGACGCCTCCCAGATCCGCGGGCCGTCGTCCGTGGGGCGGAACGGCGCCCAGAGCTCCTGCCGGGCGGGCCCGCCACCCACCGTCCGCCGGGGACCGTAGAACTCGTCGCCACGGGCGGTGGGGTCGGTCGCGGCCACGAGCGCCGGGAGCGCCGCCGACTGCGGTGTGCCGGTGATCCCCAGCCGCGAGAGGACCCGGATCACGCGGCGCCCGCCCGTCTCGCGGCTGCGTCCGAGCCCGGGCTGGGCATCGAGCAGGTTGGTCGGCGAGACGCCGGGGTGGGCGATGTTGCTGGAGATCCCCCAGCCCTCGCGGCGGCTGCGGGCATCGAGCTCCCGCGCGAAGAGGGCGACGGCGATCTTCGAGGACGTATAGGCCTTCATGACGTCGTAGGCGGCCTCGGAGTTCGGGTCGTCAGGACCTCGCCCCGGCGCGCGGCGATGCTCGTCTGGTGGGTGACTCGTGCCCGGCCATGCTTGAGCAGGGGGAGCAGGGCCAGCGTGAGAGCGAAGTGCCCGAGGTGGTTCGTGCCGAGCTGCAGCTCGAACCCGTCGGCCGTCACCTGCCGGCTGGGCGGGGTCATGACGCCGGCGTTGTTGACGAGGACGTCGATCGGCCGGCCCTCGCCGACCAGCTCCGCGGCCAGGGCGGCCACGGAGTCCAGCGAGGACAGGTCCAGCGCCCGGGTGCTCACGTCCGCGTTGCCCGTCGCCGTGCGGATCCGGTCCGCCGCCGCGTCGCCCTTCGCGGCCGAGCGGACCGGCATGACGACCTCGGCCCCGGCCTGCGCGAGGCGGGAGGCGATGACGAAGCCGATGCCGTCGCTCGCGCCGGTGACGAGGGTCCGCTTCCCCCGCAGGTCGGGGATGGTGGTGTCGGGCGCCATGGGAGCTCCTTGGTCGGGGTGGCTGGTCGCCACCGTCGGGGTGTGGCTCCACCGTGCACCCCGCCCGGAGGCGCATCCAGGCCCTCCAGATCCCCTGCTGCGGGGTCAGGGCTCGTGGGGCAGGGGTGACCGGGCCGCGCTCCGGGCCACGGCACGGGCACGCATGACCCAGGAGCGCCCGAAGCCCTGACGTGCGTCGTGCGCCCGGGTACCGGTGCCGTCCTCGTCACCCCCCGTGACCGCGTCCACGACGACGTCCTCTGGGCCCACGACGCCGAGGGCCTCCGCGGCGAGACCATCGCGCAGGTCCGCGCGGCCCTCGGCGCCGACGGCACCGGACCCAGCCGGTACCGGCTGTCCGTCCGTGGGGCCGCGGACCGATGAGTCCGGGCCGCCGGCAGCGTCCTCCCGTGGACACACCTACCGACGAGCTGGAGGACACCATGGCTGCCCGCCCCATCGACCAGGAGATCGACATCGACGCCCCCCGTGAGCGGGTGTGGGACGTCCTGACCGGCGACGCCACGTACCGGCAGTGGACCGCGGAGTTCGCGGAGGGCTCCTACGCCGAGACCGACTGGCAGCAGGACAGCAGCGTCCGGTTCCTCGGTCCAGACGGGACGGGGCTGCTCGGTCGGGTCGTCGTCAGCCGTCGACCGGAGCTGCTCGACGTCGAGTACGACGGCGTCGTCGGCGCGGGCCGCGACGACACCACGAGCGAGCTCGCGCGCGGGTGGGCCGGGTCTCACGAGACGTACCGCCTGGCGGAGGCGGACGGAGGGACGCACCTGGTGATCTCCGCCCCGATGGAGGACGCCTACTACGACGACATGGTGGAGGCGTGGGGACGCGCGCTGGCGAAGGTGAAGGAGCTGGCCGAGGCGCGGTAGCGGGGCGGCCCGGCGACAGCTGCACGCCTGCCCCGCGAGACGACCCGGCGCTGTGGGCGCGGTCGAGCATCCCGCCTCGGCCTGCCGGGTGCTGGCCCTGGGCTCGTGGGACCTCCGGGGCTGGGCTGGTCGGAGGGGGACGGTCCACCCGGCCTTGACAACATACAACCATATGGTTGTAGGTTGTGGTCGTGACCACCGACCAGCACGAAGAACGGGCCGACGCCCTGTTCCACGCGCTGGCGGACCGCACCCGACGGGACATCCTGCGCCGGGTGCTGGCGGGGGAGAGGTCCGTCTCTGCCCTCGCGGCCTCGTACGACATGAGCTTCGCCGCCGTCCAGAAGCACGTGTCGGTCCTGCACGGGGCCGGCCTGGTGCACAAGCGACGCCGCGGCCGGGAGTCCATGACCAGCGGCGACGTCGAGGCTGTGCGCTCGGTCGGCTCGATGCTGACCGAGCTCGAGGCCGTCTGGCGTGGTCGTGTCGCCCGGATCGACGACCTGCTGGCCACCGCCCCACCGACCGAGAGGAACGACTGACATGCCCGTCACCGACGTCGTGCCCGACATGGACGCCCTGACCCTGGCCATCGTGGCCGACTTCGCGGCCCCTGTGGACCGGGTCTGGCAGGTGTACGCCGACGCACGCCAGCTCGAGAAGGTCTTCGGCCCGCCGACGTATCCCGCCACGTTCGTGGACCACGACCTGACGCCGGGGTCACGGTCCACCTACTACATGACCTCCCCGGAGGGGGAGAAGTTCGCCGGCGTCTGGGACATCCGCACCGTCGACGAGACCACGCAGTTCACCTTCGAGGATGCCTTCGCCGACGAGTACTTCGTGGTGGACCCCGACATGCCGGTGAGCCGGAACTGCTACGCCTTCGCCGCCCACGACGGCGGCACGCGCGCCACCTACACCAGCACGTACGCCTCCGCCGAGGCGCTCCAGCAGGTCCTGGACATGGGCGTCGTCGAGGGCGCGTCCTCCGCGATCAACCAGATCGACAGCCTCCTCGACGCAGGCTGACGGGCGCCGGGGACCGAGGAGGCCCGCCCCGCCCACGCTCACCCGCGCGTGTGGTCCCGGGGCACCGCCGTCCAGGTCCCGCCCCCTGGTGCCGACCTCCGGGGAGGGACCGGCCGCCGTGGCCGGCGGCTACGAGGGGGGCGGCATGCGGTCACGTCTCGCGCGCCTGCTCGCAGGCCTGGACAGGTGGCTGCACCGGGCGGTGTGGCTGGTGCTCGCCTTCGGCCTGGTGGGCGGCCTGGTCTCCACCCGCGGTCGTCTGGTGGAGGCGCCCGCGGACATCATCCTGACCGCCCTCAGCGCCTTCTTCGGCGTGGTCGTGCTGCGCCTGCTGGTCGCCGCGGTGGCGGACCGGGAACGGCGCGCCGCACGGCTCGTCCTGCTCGCCGCGGTGTGCCTGTGGGCGGCCGGGTCGGCGGCGCTGCACCAGGGCGAGGTCACCGACAAGAGCTTCCCCGGGCCCGCCGAGTACTTCTTCCTGCCTGCCTACGTCGGCTTCGTCGCCTTCCTGTCCATCGACTCCGGTCGCGCCCGTGGCGGGCTGAAGTCGTGGCTGGAGACCTCGCTCATGCTCGGGGCGATGCTCTCCGTGGCCGCGGTGGCGTTCGCGAGCCCGCTCGCGGCAGGGCTCCCGGTCGACGGCACCGGGCTGCTGCTGTTCCTGCTGTACCCGCTGCTGGACTTCGGCCTCCTCCTGCTCCTGGCAGGTCAGCTCGTCTCCGGGGCCCGGGGGCGGGGCCGCGACAGCAGCCTGCTGCTCGGCGGGACCGCCCTGCTCGTCGGGCTCGACCTGCACTACGCGGTCAAGGTCCTGGACGGCGGGTACTACGCGACCCTGGCCACCGACGTGCTCTACGGGGTGGCGTTCGCGCTCCTGGCGACCGGGGCGTGCAGCCGGCGCAGCGAGGTCGCACCGGACCGTGGGCACCGGTCGAGGGCGCAGCTGGTGGTCCTGGCGGCGGTGGTGGCGCTGGTGGCGCTGGGGGTGCGTCCGGCGGGCGCGCCCAGCGTCGTGGTCACCGTGCCGGCGATCCTCACCCTGGTGGCCGTGGTCGCGCGGCTCATGGTCGCCCTGCGCGAGGCCCAGGGCGCGGCGGAGGCGCTGCGGCTGTCGCGCACGGACGAGCTCACGGGGCTGCGCAACCGTCGTGCGCTGCTGGACGACCTGCGTGCCGGGCTGCAGGGAGCGCACCCGCCGGCGCTGCTGCTCATGGACCTCGACAGGTTCAAGGAGGTGAACGACGGGCTGGGGCACAGCGTGGGGGACCAGCTGCTGCAGGAGGTCGCGCGGCGCCTCGAGCTCGCCCTGCCCCCGGGAGCCCTCGTGGCGCGCCTGGGCGGCGACGAGTTCGCCGCCGTCCTGCCCGACGACGGCGACCTGTGCCTGCTGGCGACGGCACGCCGTGCCCGCCGGGCGGTGTCGCGGAGCGTCACGGTGGGGGGCGTCGACCTCCGGGTCGGGGCGAGCGTGGGCGTGGCCCGCGGTACCCGGGGGCTGGGTGCCGTCGAGGTCCTCCGGCGCGCGGACGTGGCCATGTACCAGGCCAAGCAGGGGCGGTCGGGAGAGTCCCTGTACGACCCGGCCAACGACGACTTCACGCGCGACCGGCTGCAGCAGGTCGAGCTGCTGCGCGCCGGCATCGAGGGCGGCCAGCTGCGGCTGTGGTACCAGCCGCTGGTCTCCGCGGCCACCCAGCGGGTGGTCGCGGTCGAGGCCCTGGTCCGCTGGGAGCACCCGGTCCTCGGGCTGCTGCAGCCCGTCTCGTTCCTGCCCGAGGCGCGGCGCGCCGGCCTCATGCCGGCCCTCACCGAGGCGGTCGTCGGCATGGTCCTGGCCGACGCCGTCCGCTGGCACCAGGACGGGCACCAGTTCCAGGTCGGCTTCAACTGCGCCCCGCCCGAGCTGCTCGGCGAGGGCTTCCTGCCGCACCTGGGGCAGGCCCTGGACCGGGCCGGTCTGCCCGCGGGCCGCATCTGCGTCGAGGTCACCGAGGACTCCTTCGTCACCGACCCCGAGCGGGCACGCCGCGCGCTGCAGGAGCTCAGCGACCGCGGGGTCGTCGTGGCGATCGACGACTACGGCACCGGGTTCTCCTCGCTGGCCTACCTGCGCGACCTCCCGGTGCACTCCCTCAAGCTCGACCGGTCCTTCATGCGCGGGCTCCAGGACGAGGACGCCCGCACGATCGTGGAGTCCACGCTGCAGATGGCCCACGCCCTCCGCCTCGAGCTGGTCACCGAGGGCGTCGAGGACGCGGCGACCGCCGCCACGCTGGTGGCGATGGGCGTCGACGTGCTGCAGGGCTACCACTTCGCCCGCCCCATGCCCCCGCACGAGCTCGACGCGTGGGTGCAGGGGTGGGAGGCGTCGCTGAGCACCACCGTCGGCGGGTGGACCGGCCCGGGCTGACCCTCGGGCAGCCCCGGTGGCGGCGCGTCGTCAGCCGGCGAGGAGCCGGGCGGGAGCCGGGCGGAGGTCGAGCACCTGCTCTTGGAGCAGGAACGCCTCCGCGCCGGGCAGCTCGACGCCGTGCAGGCCGGAGCCGAGGGTGACCAGCCGGTACGACTCGGGCTGGGTGAGCCGCTGGTGGCGCCGCATGGCGTCGAGGTCGGTCCAGACCGGCGTGCTCGACGGGGACCCGCAGTACGGGCGGGGACCGCACCCCGGGAACGTCTGGAACGTGACGCCGGCACGGGCGAGCAGGGCCCGTGCCACGTCGTCGAGCACGGCGACGACCGCGGTCGCGCGGTTGACCCGCGTGAGCTCGAGCAGCCCGTGCAGGAGCGCGGCGGTCCAGACCTGACCGACACCCTCGGCGCGGCGTCGCACGCTGATGGTCGCCACCTCCCAGGTGGTCGACGGGTCGAGACCCACCGCCGACGCGGCGGCGGCGGGGTCCACCTGCCAGTCGTCGACGAGGCTCTCGTCGAGCTTGAGGCCGGAGGGTCCGGGGAGGATGCACCGGGCTGCCGCGACGGCGCGGCCGGAGGCGTCCAGCAGGCAGACGAACACCGAACGGTCCTCGTGGCTGGCGAACCAGTCGTCCAGCACGGCGCGGCCGTCGTCGAACCGCTCGTCGAAGACGTCGGCCTCGCACGCCCGGGCGGCCTCGAGCTCGTCGCCCCGGGGGTCGACGACGAGCCGTACGTGCATGTCGGTCCGGTCCTGCAGCGCGGGGATGCTCACACGGGGACGGTACGGGCGAGGTGACCGGGTGTGCCTACCGCGAGACCCACGGTTACGCCGACAGGGTGGGCCTGTCGGGTGCATCCCGACGGACGGTCACCCGGAGCGACGGGGGAGCGGCGCTCCCGGTCGGCCACCAGCGCCTGTCCCGACGCGTCAGGTCAGGCGGGCCAGGTCCCGTCGGACGTAGCGCAGGTGCGCCCACTCCTCCTCGAGGACGACGCGGACGCAGTCACCGACGCTGGGGCTCCAGCCACCGCCGCCCCAGGGGTCCTCGCGCTCCTCCGCGAGCAGGTCCGCCGTGGCCGTGGCGAGGAAGTCGGACACCAGCCGCTGACGCTCGGCCCGCACGGCGAGGACCTCGTCGAAGGCCGGCGGGTCGACCCGGAAGACCGACATGTCGACCCCCGCCTCGCGGGCACCGGTGAACAGCAGGCCGATCTCGTGGAACGGCTGCTGCACCCGCAGGACCCCGCCGCGGAGCCAGGCGTCCGTCGCCAGCACGAGGTGCCGCAGGGTCTCGGCCAGGGACCACTCGTCCTCGACGTGGGCGTCGACCAGGTCCGGTGGCGTGCTGGCCACGGTCTCCTGCCACGCCGACTGCACCGCGACCCAGCCCTCCCGCAGGCCTTCGGGCGTCTGCGCCTTCTGGAGCTCGCGGCCCGGGAACTGCCGGTTGAGCTCGGCGTCCACCAGCGGCACCACGTCGACGCCGTTGACGACGAGGCTGCCGAAGAACAGGTCGTGGCTGTCGATGTCAAGGCCGTCCACGTCCGTGCCGCGCATCGTCACGCCGCTGACGTCGGAGAAGCGCAGCGTCGCGCCCTTGAAGCTCGCCCTGACGAAGGCGGCGCCCTCGAACTCCGTGGTGCTCGACCAGGTCCTCACCGCCCCATCGTCACCCATGCGCGAGCGTCTGCCCAGAGGTGTCGCGCTAGCCGCGCTGCTCGAAGGCGCGCAGGTGGGTGCGCACGGCCGCCATCAGCACCGTCGTGTCGTCGCAGTGGAACCGCACCGCCCGCGCGGCCACCGCGCCCTTCGGCAGGGCGAGGGTGAGCGGCCGGTCGAGGAGGACCTCGGCCGCCGTCGTGCCCTGCACCGGGAACGACACCACCGCGCCGTCCTCCGTCCCGTCGTCGACCTGCACGGACGCGCCGCTGTCGAAAGCGTGCCGCCGGACGACGACCCGGTCGACGGCGCCCCACGGGACCACCACCTCCACGAGCGGGCCGGAGCGGACCCGGACGCCGTCGGGACCGACGACGTGCGGGTGGACGACCAGGCCCGCCGTGACGCCGAGCATGAAGAGCAGCCCCCACACCCCGAGGACGAGGACGGGGAAGCGGACCGTGGGCCACGGCTGCAGGACGAGGTCCAGCACGACGATCTCGACCGCGGAGAGCCCGACGAGGACGACCAGGACCGTGCGCAGCCCGCCGACGTAGGGGACGGCCGTCCCCCCGGGCCCCAGCTTCGGCCGCCGCGCGACGACCCGTGCCGCGCTGGCCCACCCGGCCGCCTCCCAGCGCAGCGCCGTGACGGCGAGCCTCCCCAGGCGCCGGGCCCAGCGCGCGGTCACGGCGGTCACGGCTGGTCCTGCAGCAGGGAGTGCAGGCGTGCCAGGACGTGGTCGAGGCCGGTGGCGAGCCCGTCGCGACGCCGGGGGGACAGGTCACCGACGAGCTGGGTGGCGAGGTCGGCGTGCATGGCGACGAGCCGCTCCGCGAAGGCCTCGCCGGCGCTGGTGAGGGTCACGACGCTGGCGCGCCGGTCGGTCGGGTGCGCCGCCCGGACGACGTGCCCGCTGGCCTCGAGGGCGTCGACGAGCCCCGTCACCGTGCGGGGTGTCACGCCCAGCGCCGTGGCGAGCGGGCGCTGCGCCACGGGACCGGAGCGGTGGAGCTCCCAGAGGAGGTGGACGCGGGCCTCGGTCATCCCTTCTGACAGGGCGAAGCGCGCCGTGTCGAGGGTGAGGAGGGAGGCGACCGCGAGGAGCCGGTCAAGGATGTCCCGCTCGTGTGCCATATGCTGAGGTTACCCCATCATGTGGGGACCTCTCTATAGCGCCGGCCTCGTGGTCGTCCTGGGTCGTCAGGGGACGAGCAGCCGCACCGCGAGCGAGCTCCCGGCGGTGGACAGCGACCAGGTGCCGTCGTCGTCGGGGACGAGCGTCCACACGCTGCACGCCCCGGGCGCGGTGCCGGGCCGGGCGACCCGGAGCCGTGCCCGGGCGTTCCCGGGCTGGCAGGACGTCTCGGTCAGGACCGATCCGGTGACGGCGTCCGTGACCGTGTAGCCGGCCCCGCCTGCGGAGGTCAGCCGCCAGGTCTGGCAGGAGCCGGCGACCCGGGTCTCCATCCGGACCTGGGTGCCCCTGCCCTTGGTCGGCCCGCAGCCGACCACGCCCAGGGTGCGGGTCTGGTCGGTCGGGCTGGCCAGCAGGACCTCGCCGACGGGCTCGAACCGGAACTGCTGGCTCGCCGCACCGGTGGGCGTCGCGACCCCGAGGTCGGCGCCCGCGGCCGTGCCCTCGGCGGTCCAGACGAGGCCGCGGCCCGCGATCGAGCTGATCGTGGTCCAGCCGTCGGGAGCCGGGGAGAAGAGCCAGCGCTGGCAGACGTTGTAGAAGAAGCTGCCCAGCCAGTCGAACTGGGCCACGTCGCCCCTGGTCTCGGCCTCTGCGCAGCCCGGGAGGTCGGCGGACATGTTGCTGTGGCGGTTCTGGAGGCGGGAGCCCGTCTCGCTGCCGTCGGTGACCTGACGGGCGTCCCGTGCGTCCACCTGCCACTGCTGGCAGGAGTCGGTCGGGGAGGGGGCCGCCATCGTCAGGTCCGCCGTCGCGTAGCCGCAGGTCGCGTTGGACACGGCGGTGCCGCCGTCGCGGACGACGACCCGCACGTAGGCGGAGCCGTGCCCCGCCGACCGGCTGGGGTTGACAGGGTCGCCCACCGTCGGCCAGCCGCCGTCCCAGGACAGGGTGCGGACGTTGAGGCGGGGGGTGCCGCCGGAGGTCGCGTCGTAGTAGTGGTTGACGAGGTAGTCGACGCCGCCGGAGGACCACACGTCGGGGTGGCCGGTGCCCTGGAACTCGTCATAGCCGCGGAGCACCTCGCTGCCGCCGCCCTCGAGCAGCGGGACGCCCTCCTTGTCGAGGTACGGACCGGTGACGGTCTCCGACCGGCCGACCACCACGCGGTAGTCGCTGTCGGTGCCGCGGCAGCAGTAGTCGAACGCCGCGAACAGGTAGTAGTACCCGCCGTGGCGGACGACCGACGGGCCCTCGACGGGGTTGAACTGGACCTGCCGGTCGACGAGCGGGAGCACCTCGGCGCCGGGGGCGACCTTGCCGGTCGTCCGGTCGAGGGCGACGATCTTCAGGCCTCCGAAGAAGGAGCCGAAGGTCAGCCAGGCACCACCGTCGGCGTCCTCGACGTAGTTGGCGTCGATCGCGTTGTAGTCGGTGCTGCCGGGCTCGCTCTCGAGCACCGTGCCCCGGTCCACCCAGCCGTAGGCAGGGCTGGCCGGGTCGAGCGACCCCGTGGTCGCCAGGGCGGTGACGGAGTTGGTCGTGCCGAACCGGGAGACCGAGTAGTACAGCCGCCACTCCGTGCCGCTCCAGCTGAGGTCCGGCGCCCAGGCGTCCCGCGGGGCGTCGGCTGCCGTGGCGCCGATGGCGGCCAGGACACCGGCGGGCAGGTCCGTGAAGACCGGCGGCAGCTCCTCCCAGGTGAGCAGGTCCCTCGAGCGCCTCATCGGGATGTAGTCGTCGCCCGTCGCGGCGTCCCCCGTGCTGGCGAGGTAGAACCAGCCGCCCTCCTCGACCAGCGTGGGGTCGTGCGAGACGGGGTCCTCGGGCCGGTCGGGGCCGGCGACCAGCGGGGGCGGCCCGGGAGGCGGCGCGGCCACCGCGGGGACGGCGGGTGCCACCGAGCCGACGAGCAGGGCGGCGGCGACCGCGGGCGCCCACGCGCGGCGACGGAGGGGACGGGCCATGGACGACCTCTTCTCGCTGGGGCGTCCGCTTCTTCGCGGGCGCCGAGGGGACGGGCGGTGGGGACGGCCCGGGCTCGTCGGGAGTCTGGCACCGTTCTACAACGATGTAAACGGGCGTCTCGACCGGCAGGCCGAGCCGGTCACCCCCGCACCAGGCCGCCGCGCACGGTCGTCACGGGGGGTGTGGGACCCCCGGCCGGGGGGCACACGGCACCGGGCCCGGGGTGGGCCGGGGTCACCACGCACCGGCAGGTGCGGCCGGCCCGTCCGCCCCGGGCCGCCGGGCACCGTGCCCGCAGCACGCCCCAGGAGAGGACACCCCGCCATGAGCGACCAGTACACGATGCAGGACCCGACGACCCAGTACCCGACGGCGGACGAGCAGTGGCAGCAGCAGCAGGCAGGACCCGGCCTCGAGAAGGAGATGGGGCCCAAGCCCGACGCGGGGGAGCAGAGCTACCGCGGGTCGGGGCGGCTGGCCGGGCGCAGGGCCGTCGTCACCGGCGCCGACAGCGGCATCGGCCGGGCGACCGCGATCGCCTTCGCCCGCGAGGGCGCCGACGTCGTCCTGTCCTACCTCCCGGAGGAGGAGGCCGACGCCCAGGAGGTCGTCGCCCTGGTCGAGGCGGCCGGACGCAGGGCGGTCACCGTGCCCGGTGACGTCACCGACGAGGCCTACTGCCGCCAGCTGGTGTCCGCCGCCGTGGGCGAGCTGGGCGGGCTGGACATCCTGGCGAACATCGCCGGGAAGCAGCAGAACGTCGGGTCCATCGACGAGCTGACCACCGAGCAGTTCGACGAGACGTACAAGACCAACGTCTACGCGCTGTTCTGGCTCTGCAAGGCGGCGCTGGAGCACATGCAGCCGGGCAGCACCATCATCAACACCACGTCGATCCAGGCGTACTCGCCGGCCCCGATCCTGCTGGACTACGCCTCCTCCAAGTACGCCATCAACGGCTTCACCAAGTCGCTCGCCGCGCAGGTGGCCGGCCGGGGCATCCGCGTGAACGCGGTGGCGCCGGGACCGGTGTGGACCCCGCTGCAGGTCGCCGGGGGACAGCCGGAGGAGGCGCTGAAGGACTTCGGCGCCGAGACCCCGCTCGGCCGGCCCGGCCAGCCCGCGGAGATGGCCCCGGCCTACGTGTTCCTGGCCAGCCAGGAGTCCAGCTACGTCACCGGGGAGACCCTGGCTGCGACCGGCGGGATGCCGACCCCGTAGACCGGCCGGGCGGACGGCCGGGGACCCTCGTCGCCCGGCCTACCGCTGCGCCGACGGCAGCGCGTTCCCCGTGCCGGCGTCGAACAGGTGCGCCCGGTCGAGGTCGACGGTCACCTGCAGCCGCTGCCCGAGAGCACCCGCCACCGACGGGCGCGCCTTGACCTTGAGCATCTCCGTGCCGACCCGGACGTCGACCACCGTCCGGTCGCCGAGCGGCTCGAGGCCGTAGAGCTCCCCGGGCAGGACGGCGGGGCCCCGCTGCTCCAGCGACAGGTCCTCGGCGCGCAGGCCGAGGAGCAGCGGGCGGCCGTCCTCGGCGGTGGCCCAGCGCGGCCGCGGAAGGGTCCAGCCCTGGTCGCCGACCAGTTCCTCGCCGCGGGCGTGGCAGGCGAGCAGGCTGATCCGGGGGCTGCCGACGAAGCCGGCGACCCAGCGGTTCGCCGGTCGCTCGTACACCTCGGCGGGGGTGCCGACCTGCTGCACCCTGCCCTCCCGCAGCACCGCGACCTGGTCGGCCATGGACAGCGCCTCGACCTGGTCGTTGGTGACGTAGACGAACGTCCCGCCCAGGCTGCGGTGGATGCGGGTGAGCTCGGTCCGCATCTCCACGCGCAGCTTGAGGTCGAGGTTGGTGAGCGGCTCGTCCATGAGGAACGCCCGCGGCCGGCGGACGAGGGCCCGGGCCAGGGCGACCCGCTGCATCTCCCCGCCGGACATCTGCGCGGGCTTGCGCTGCAGCAGCCGCTCGATGTGGAGCAGCCCGGCCACCTGCTGCACGGCCGCCTCGATGTCGGAGGAGGAGGACCTGCGCGCCCGCAGCGGGGAGGCGATGTTCTCGTAGGCGGTCTTGCGGGGGTAGAGCGCGTAGCTCTGGAACACCATCGCGAGGTCCCGGTCGGCCGGGGTGTCGGCGGTGGCGTCCCGGCCGTCCAGGTGGACCGAGCCCGCGTCGAGCCGCTCCAGGCCGGCGAGCGCCCGCAGCGTCGTCGTCTTGCCCGCACCCGACGGGCCGAGCACGACGAAGAAGGCGCCGTCCGGCACGTCCAGGTCGACCCCGTCCAGGGCCTGCACCTCGCCGAACGCCTTGCGCAGGCCGCGTGCCTCCACGGTCCCCATCAGGCCACCAGCTCCTCGGTCGTCGGGTCGTACACGGGGGGCGGGCCGCCGGTGTGGCGCAGCCCGACGGGTGCGTCCGGGCCGAAGCGGGACGTCGGGGGCATCCGCACCCGGACGTCGCGCCCGCCGCTGCTGAGGACGTAGATGATCTCGTCGCCGAGCGTCTCGGCCGAGACCACCCGGGCCGGCACCGAGCGCTCCTCGCCGGGGGCGGTGACCTCCAGCGCCTCCGGCCGCACCCCGGCGACCAGCGGCCGGCCGCGGGGCACGCCGGCCGGCGGCACGAGCGACAGGCCGCCCGTGCCCCGGAGCGCGCCCTCGGCCACCTCGACCGGGAGCAGGTTCATCGGCGGCGAGCCGATGAACGCCGCGCAGAACAGGCTGGCGGGACGGTCGTAGACCTCCAGCGGAGTGCCCACCTGCTCGACCCGGCCCTTGTTGAGGATCGCGATGCGGTGCCCGAGCGACATCGCCTCGACCTGGTCGTGGGTGACGTAGACCATGGTCGTCCCGAGCTCGGCCTGCAGGTGCTTGATCTCGGTGCGCATGTCCGCGCGCAGCTCGGCGTCCAGGTTGGTGAGCGGCTCGTCCATGAGGAACGCCCGCGGCCGCCGGACCAGCGCCCGGGCCAGGGCGACACGCTGCTGCTCGCCGCCGGACAGCCGGCTCGGCCGCCGGTCGAGCAGCGGCCCGAGCTGCATCATCCGGGCCGCCTCGTCGACGCGGGCCCGGACCTCCTTCTCGGGCAGGCCCTCGGCCCGCAGCGGGAAGGCGAGGTTGTCGCGGGTCCTGAGGTGCGGGTACAGCGCGTAGAACTGGAACACCATGGCGATGTCCCGCTCGGCGGGCGGCAGGTCGTTCACCAGGGTGCTGCCGATGCGGATGTCCCCGGAGGTCTGCCGCTCCAGCCCGGCCATGGCGCGCAGCGTCGTCGTCTTGCCGCAGCCGGACGGCCCGAGCATGACGAACAGCTCGCCGTCGCCGACCGACAGGTCGACGCGGTCCACCGCGACGGTGCCGTCGGGGTAGCGCTTGTGCAGCGCGGTGACCTCGATGCCGGCCATCAGCGACGCACCGCCCCGAGGGTGACGCCCGCGACCAGGTGCTTGCGGACGAGCCACGCGAACAGCAGGACCGGGGCGGCGAAGACCACCGCGGAGGCCGCGACCAGCCCCCAGTCCACGGTCGTCCCGCCGATGAGGCCGGCGATGGCGGGGGGTGCGGTCCGGACCTCCTGGCTGGAGGTGAGGAAGATCGCGAAGACGAACTCGTTCCACGAGAAGATCAGCGCGAAGACCGCGGTCGCCGCGATGCCGGGCACGAGCAGCGGCAGGGTGACCTTCCAGAACGCCTGGAGCCGGGTGTAGCCGTCGAGCATGGCGGCGTCCTCGTACTCGGCGGGGACCTCGTCGACGAAGCCCTTCATCATCCAGATGGTGAACGGGACGTTGAAGGCGGCGTAGATGAGGATCAGCCCCAGCTCGGTGTCGATGAGCCCCAGCTCGCGGTACATGAGGAAGATCGGGATGACGACGACGACCGGCGGCATGAACCGGGTCGACAGGATGAAGAACAGCTGGTCCTTCTTGGCACGCAGGCCGAAGCGGGAGTACGCCCAGGCGGCCGGCACCCCGAGCAGGGTGGCCAGCAGCGTGGACAGCCCGGCCACCACCACGGAGTTGACGAACGCGGTGGACAGGTCCGAGCGCCCCTCGCCGCCGCGGGCGACGAACACGTCCCGGTAGTGGTCGAGCGTGACGTCGAAGCCGATGAACTGCGCCGGCACGGCGTAGACGTCGCGGTTCTCCTTGATCGACGTCTCGAGCATCCACAGGACCGGGAACAGCATGACCACGGCCAGGACGACGAGCAGCGCCGTCTCCAGCAGGCGGCGTCCCCGGCCGGAGCGGCCGGTGCGGCCGGGCACGGGCGGGGCGGCCGCGGTGGCCGGCCGGTCGTCGGGACCGGGCACGGCCTGGTCGACGGTGAGCGCCATCAGCCCTCCTTCAGCTTCTCGAGGTAGCGCAGGTAGAGCTGCGCGAGGGCGATGACCACGAGGACCATGAGGATCCCGTAGGCCGAGGCGAGGCCGGTGTCGAAGCCGAGGAACGCCACCTTGTAGACGTGGAACGACAGCGTCTCGGTCGAGACCCCCGGGCCGCCGTTGGTGAGGATGTAGACCAGGTCGAAGAGCCGGAAGGCCTCGATGGCGCGGAACATGACGGCGATGAGCAGCAGCGGCCACACCAGCGGCAGGGTGATGCTGCGGAAGCGGAACCACTCCGAGGCCCGGTCGATGGAGGCCGCCTCGTACAGGTAGCGCGGCACGGCGGTGAGCCCGGCCAGGGCGATGAGCATGATGAACGGCGTCCACTGCCACGTGTCGACGACGATGAGCGACAGCAGCGCGGTGCGCTGGCGGGTGAGCCACTCCACCTGCCCCAGCCCGACCGAGCCGAGCAGGCTGTTCACCACGCCGAACTGCGTGTCGAGCATGAACCGCCAGAACAGCCCGACGACGACCGGCGACAGCATCATCGGCACGAGGAACAGCGTCGTCAGCAGGCCGCGGCCGCGGGTCCGCCGCGAGATGAGGTAGGCGATGGTGAAGCCCAGCACCGTCTGCAGCGCCACCGCCCCCACGACGTAGAGCAGCGTGGTGAGCGCGCGCTGGTGCACCTGCGAGGACGTGAGCACGTCGGCGTAGTTGGCGAACCCGACGAAGGACGCCGGGGTGTCCCGGGTGGCGGAGTAGTCGGTGAACGACAGCCACAGCGACCACAGCAGCGGGAACACCGACATCGTCAGCAGCAGCAGCAGCGCGGGGGAGATGAAGGCGACCGCCAGACCGCGGTCGCTGAGGCGCCGGCGGCGCCCCGGTGCGGGCGGCGCCGCAGCCGCCGCCCGCACCGGGGAGCTCGTGGTGGTGGTCACGGGGCTCAGTCCAGCCCGCCGCTGGAGTCGAGGACGGACTGCTGCTGCTCGGCGATGTCGTCGAGTGCCTGCGCCGGGTCCTTGGCGCCGTTGAGCGCCGCGTTGACATTGGTGTTCTCGATGTCGATGAGCTGCGCGTAGACCGGCACGTTCCACATGTCGCGCATCCGGGACACGGAGTCGGCGTAGACCTGGTTGTAGGGGGCGCCGTCGAGGAACTCGGGGCTCTGCAGCGCGTCGGTGCGCGAGGGCACCCCGCCGGCCGCGGCCCACTTCTTCTGGATGTCCTCCTGCAGGAACCAGGCCATGAAGTTCAGGGCCTCCGCCTGGCGCTCCTCGGGGGCGTAGGCCGACACGTGCATGCCCATCCCGCCCAGCGGCACGAAGTCCGTCTCCTGGCTGGGCAGCGGCGCGAAGCCGAGCACCTCGGAGATCTCCTCGCGGGTGGTGCCGAGGGTCGACTGCTCGGGGTCGAGCAGGCCGCCGCTGGCGGCGATCCACTGGAAGGCGATGCAGGCCTGGCCCTGGGCGACGGCCGCGTTGACCTCGTCGATGAACCAGTTGCCGGAGCCGAGCGCGGTCAGCGGCTTCATCTCGTTGACCAGGACGTCCATGGCCTTCTGGCCGGCGTCGTCGTTGATGACGCCCTCGATCTGACCCTCGCCGGAGTCCCAGAGGTTCCCGCCGTAGACGCCGTTCACCGTGTTGTAGGTGACGGCCGCGGCGTCGGAGCCGTTGGACTGGTGGAAGGCGAGCCCGCTGACGCCGGGGTTGTCCGCCTGGCACTGCGCGGCGACGTCGATCATCTCGTCCCAGGTCTGCGGCGGCTCCTCGCCGATCAGGTCCTTGCGGTAGACCATCGTCCAGGTGTCGCCGAGCAGCGGCAGGCCGTAGAGGCTGGCGTCCTCGTCGCGCTGCCCGGTCTCGGCCTGCGGGTACTGCCCGTAGGCGGCGAGCAGGTACGGGTCGTAGGCGTCGACCTCGATGTTCTCCTCGACGAAGTCGGTGAGGTCGAGGATGTTGCCGTTGGTGACGGCCTCGCCGATGTGCTGGGAGTCCAGGATCGGGATGTCGAAGTCGGTCTGCCGGGCCGCGAACTGCGTGAACATCGCGTCGCGCCAGTTGGCGTTCGGGACCGTGTTGACCTCGATCGTGACGTTCGGGCGCTCCTTGGTGTACTCCGCGTTGGCGAAGTCCTCCAGCGCCTGGGCCGGCGGCCACTCGAACCAGATGAAGCTGAGCGTCAGCTCGTCGTCGGTGAGCTCCGGGATCTGGGCCGGTGCTGCGCCGCCCCCGGCCTCCTCGCCGCCGCCGCCCCCGCCGCACGCCACCGCCACCGTGGCCAGGAGCGTCGCCCCCGCCGCCAGGCGTACCTGCCGGCCGGCCGAGGACCTCCGTCGGGCTCGCTGTGCGTCATGCATGGTGTCTCCTGCTTCCTGGGTCGGGGGGCTGGACGTGTCGGGCGTGGGGAGCAGGGGGGCGGCGGGACCGCCGCGGGAAGGGGGCACGGGGCTCACCAGCTCGTGGCCACGTACTGGGCCTCGACGAACTCCAGGAGTCCTTCCGAGCTGCCCTCGCGGCCGAGACCGCTCTGCTTGGTGCCGCCGAACGGTGCGGCGGGGTCGGACACCAGGCCGCGGTTGAGGCCGACCATCCCGCTCTCCAGCCGCTCGGCCAGGGCCAGGCCGCGGCCCAGGTCGCGGGTGTAGAGGTAGCTGACCAGGCCGTAGACCGTGTCGTTGACCTGCGTGAGGACCTCGTCCTCGTCGGAGAAGCGGACGACGGGGGCCACGGGCCCGAACACCTCCTCGTGGAGGACGGCGGCGTCCGCGGGCACGTCGACGAGGACGGTCGGCGGGTAGAAGCAGCCGGGCCCGTCGGGCCGCTGCCCGCCGAGCACGGCCCGGGCGCCGCGGTCGAGGGCGTCGCGGACCAGGCGGTCGACCTTGTCCACGGCGGCACCGTCGATGAGGGGGCCGCACCCGGTGCTCTCGTCGGTGCCGCGCCCGACCCGGACGGCACCCATCCGCGCCACCAGCCCCTCGACGAACGCGTCGTGCACGTCGTCGTGGACGAAGAAGCGGTTGGCCGCGGTGCACGCCTGGCCGCCGTTGCGCATCTTGGCGACCATCGCCCCGTCGAGGGCGGCGTCGACGTCGGCGTCGGCGAGCACGAGGAACGGCGCGTTGCCGCCGAGCTCCATCGCGCACTTGAGCACGCTGCCCGCCGCCGTCCGGAGCAGCACCCGCCCGACCTCGGTGGAGCCGGTGAACGACAGCATCCGGGTGCGGGGGTGCGTGAGCATGGCCTCGACGACGGGGCCGGGGTCGGAGGTGGTGACCACCCCGAGCACCCCCGCCGGCAGGCCCGCCTGCTGCATCAGTGCCGCGACCGCGAGGGCGGTGAGCGGGGTCTCCGCGGCCGGCTTGAGGACCGCGGTGCAGCCCGCGGCCAGGGCCGGCGCGATCTTGCGGGTGGCCATCGCCGCCGGGAAGTTCCACGGCGTGACGAGGATGCTCACGCCGACGGGCTGGTAGCCGACCAGCAGGCGGTTCGCGCCGCCGGGGGCCAGGCCCACCTGCCCGCGCAGCCGCACGCCCTCCTCGGCGTACCAGCGGAAGAACTCGGCGGCGTACCGGACCTCGCCGCGGGCGTCGGCCAGCGACTTGCCGTTCTCGAGCGAGATGAGCAGCGCGAGCTCCTCGGACCTGTCGAGCATGAGGTCGAAGACCCGCAGCAGCAGGTCCGAGCGCTCCCGGGGCGGGGTGGCCGCCCAGCCGGCGGCCGCCGCCGCGGCGGCCTCGACGGCCGCGAC
>NZ_JBBEOI010000034.1 GCF_037860755.1 Aquipuribacter hungaricus
CGGCCCGGTCCGGCCCTGCGAGGCGGGACGGGGCTGCTGCGGGGCCTGCTGGGGGCGCTGGGCGCCGAGCCCGGGCACGGTCGGGCGGCCGGTCTGCGGCGAGCGCAGCGGCCCCGGCCGGCGCATCTGCCGGGTGGGGTCGTCGTCGCGGTACGGGGTGTCGGCCACGGGGTCACGGTAGGCGGTGCGCGAGCCCGGGGGGTCTACCCCGGGCTGCGCGCCGCCCTCGTCCTGTGTGTCGGTCCGGCGGCTCAGGCCCGCGGACGGCCCATGGCGCGGTAGGTCCACCCGGCGGCCCGCCAGGCGGCGGGGTCCAGGGCGTTGCGCCCGTCGAGGATGCGGCGCTGGCGGACCTGCTTGCCGGTCTGCTCCGGGTCCAGGGCCAGGAACTCGTCCCACTCGGTGAGCATGAGCACGACGTCGGCGCCCTCGATGGTGTCCGCGACGTCCGTGCCGAAGCGCAGCTCCGGCCAGATCTTGCGGGCGTTGTCCATCGCCTCGGGGTCGTACACGGTGACGTGCGCGCCCTGCAGCCGCAGCTGGGCGGAGACGCTCAGGGCGGGGGAGTCGCGGATGTCGTCGCTGTTGGGCTTGAACGCCGCACCGAGCACCGCGACGCGGCGGCCGAGCAGCGAGCCCTCGCACGCCTCGCGGGTCATCTCGACCATGCGGGCGCGGCGGCGCATGTTGATGTCGTCGACCTCGCGCAGGAAGGTCAGGGCCTGGTCGGCGCCGAGCTCCCCGGCCCGGGCCATGAAGGCGCGGATGTCCTTGGGCAGGCAACCGCCGCCGAAGCCGACGCCGGCGTTGAGGAACCGGCGGCCGATCCGGGCGTCGTGGCCGATCGCGTCGGCCAGCGCCACCACGTCGGCGTCGACCTTCTCGCAGACCTCGGCCATGGCGTTGATGAACGAGATCTTGGTGGCGAGGAACGAGTTCGCGGCCACCTTGACCAGCTCGGCGGTCGGGTAGTCCGTCGTGACGAGCGGGGTGCCGGTCGACAGCGGGGTGGCGTAGACCTCGTCGAGCAGAGCCTTGGCGACGGGGCCGTCCTCGCCCGCGGGCAGGCCGTAGACGAAGCGGTCGGGGGTCAGGGTGTCCTTGACGGCGAAGCCCTCGCGGAGGAACTCGGGGTTCCAGGCGAGGATGGTGCGGCTGCCGGCCGGGGCCAGCTCGGCGACGCGCTCGGCCAGGCGGGCCGCGGTGCCGACGGGGACGGTCGACTTGCCGACGACCAGGGCCGGGGCCTCGGCGGTCCCCTCGAGGTACGGGGCCAGGGCGTCCACGGCGGAGTCGACGTAGCGGAGGTCCGCCGCGTACTCGCCCTTGCGCTGGGGGGTGCCGACGCAGACGAAGTGCACCTGCGCGCCGGCGACCTCGGACATGTCGGTGGTGAACCGGAGACGGCCGGTCGGCATCACCTTCTCGAGGAGCTCCGGGAGCCCGGGCTCGAAGAACGGGGCCTTGGAGTCGCTGAGCAGCGCCACCTTCGCCTCGTCGACGTCGATGCCGACCACGTCGTGGCCGAGCTCCGCCATGCAGGCGGCGTGGACAGCGCCGAGGTAGCCGCAACCGATCACAGAGATACGCACGTGCACGGACGCTACCGGAGCGGAGAGCGCCGACCCCCGTGCGCTGCGTCACCCGGGTGGTTACCGGCCGGTAACCCCACGCGCTGTGCGGTCGTACCATCCGAGGGTGAGCAACGACGCCTACACCCTGACCGAGGACCAGCGCGAGCTCGTCCAGGCCGTGCGCGCCGTGGCGCGCGACAAGATCGCCCCCTTCGCCGCCGAGGTGGACCGCGACGCGCGCTTCCCGCAGGAGGCCCTGGAGGCCCTGGTGGCCGCCGACCTTCACGCCGCGCACGTGCCGGAGGAGTACGACGGGGTCGGGGCCGGCGCGCTGGAGGTGTGCCTCGTCATCGAGGAGGTGGCGCGCGCCTGCGGGTCCAGCTCCCTCATCCCCGCCGTCAACAAGCTCGGCTCCATGCCGGTGGTCCTCGCCGGGTCCGACGACATCAAGGCGCGGTACCTGCCGCGCCTGGCCGCGGGGGAGGGGTTCAGCTACGGCCTGTCCGAGCGGGAGGCGGGCAGCGACACCGCGTCGATGCGCACCCGCGCGCGCCCGGACGGGGACGGCTGGGTGCTCGACGGGCAGAAGTCGTGGATCACCAACGCCGGCGTCAGCGAGTTCTACACGGTGATGGCGGTGACCGACCCCGACGCCGGGTCCCGCGGGATCAGCGCGTTCGTCGTGGAGAAGGGCGACGAGGGGCTCACGTTCGGCGCCAAGGAGCGCAAGCTGGGCATCAAGGGCAGCCCGACGCGGGAGATGGTGTTCGACGGCTGCCGCATCCCCGGCGACCGCATGGTCGGCGCGCCCGGCCAGGGCTTGAAGATCGCGCTTCGGACGCTCGACCACACCCGCATCACCATCGGCGCGCAGGCCGTCGGCCTCGCCCAGGGGGCGCTGGACCACGCCACCGCCTACGTCAAGGAGCGCCGTCAGTTCGGCCGGGCCGTCGCGGAGTTCCAGGGCGTGCAGTTCATGCTCGCTGACATGGCCATGAAGCTCGAGGCCGCCCGACAGCTCGTGTACGTCGCGGCCGCCAAGAGCCAGCGGGACGACCCGGACCTCACGTTCTTCGGCGCGGCTGCCAAGTGCTTCGCCTCCGACGTGGCGATGGAGGTGACGACCGACGCCGTCCAGCTGCTCGGCGGCGCCGGGTACGTCAGCGACCACCCCGTCGAGCGGATGATGCGCGACGCGAAGATCACGCAGATCTACGAGGGGACGAACCAGATCCAGCGGATGGTGATGGGCCGGCAGGTCCTCAGGGGCTGAGGACCTGCCGGCCCGGTTGCCGGCCGCCTGCGCGGACCGTCAGCTGATGCGGCCGGTCAGGAGGCTCCAGGTCGGGCGGCCGTCGGGACCGACGACGACGGCGTTCCCGTCGTCCTGGACCACGAGGAAGCTGCCCGGCGTCGAGGTACCCGTGTGGAACGGGACGTCCGAGGGCTGCGAGCCGCCTGCCGGGAACCGGTAGCTGACGAGGTTGCCGTCGGACTGCATCCGGGTCACCCCGAGCGCGCCGGCGCGGGTCGCGACCGTCGGTGAGGTCGTGGCGTAGCCGTCCTCCCCGCACCCCACGCCGAAGCCCACCTGCGTGGTGAACAGCACGCACCGGCCGTCCGGAGAGACACGGATGTCGCCCTCGTCGAGCTCGTCGCCGGCGGCCACGCGGTCCGAGCTCCGGCCGCTGGACCACATGGGGTAGAAGGCGCCGCTCCTGCCGTACCGGATCTTCACGGACACCTCGGTGTCCTCGACGACGAGCTCGACGTGGTCACCCTCGTTCGCGAAGCCGGACCCGGTGTCGAACAGCGCGCGGCGCGGCCCGCTGGCGGGGGCGGAGTAGACGACGAGGTTGCCGTCGCCCTGCATGACCGCGAACGCTCCCGGGTTGCCCGAGGTCTCGCTGCTCCACAGGGGCGTCTGGCCGCGGTACAGCACGAGGTTGCCGTCGGCCTGCATGACGAGCCGGGAAGCCTGGCGCTCCCCGAGCACCGTGTCGCCTGCGACGAGGAAGTCCTCCTGGAAGACGTGCAGGTTGCGGTGCGAGTCCGTGCTGAAGACGGGGCGCCCCGCGGTGTCGGTGTAGACCATGTTCCGGTCGTCCTGCACGCGCACGGCGACCGCTCCGGACCCGCGTGCCTCCTCGACGACCCGGGAGCCGCCGTCGTCGTAGCCGACCAGGGTGCCGTCGGCCTCGAGCTCCACGTACCTCACCGTGTGCTGGTTGGTGGTGTAGTCCCGGACCACGCGCTCGCCCGGATAACCCGCACCTGCGCCGCGGTCGACGAGCTTCAGCCCGCCGACGTGGTCGAGCTGGAGCCTGATCCGGCCGTCGGCGGTGGCGAGGCTGTCGCCGCGCTCGAGCCGTTCCCCGACGGTGAGGAGGGTGTCGAGCCGGTCGGCGCTCGCGGCGGGTGCGGTGGCGAGCCCGGTGGCCAGCAGCACGGTCCCCGTCGCCACGGCTGTCAGGCGCCGCAGCGTGGTCCGGCCGCCCCGGTGGGTCCCCCTGGTGGTGCGTCCCCTCATGGTCTGTCCCCTTGTCTGACCGCGGTGCCGCGGTGGCGGGGGCGTCCTCGCCCCTCACCTGCTCTACGCACGAGGGCTCGCCGCGGTTACAGCCTCCGGGCGGCCGGTCACCGTGCACGCCGCCCTGCCCGGACGCACGAGCACCCGCCCCGGTCGAGGACCGGGACGGGTGCGGGTGGTGCAGGGGCGTCAGCGGATCCGACCGGTCAGGTGGCTCCAGGTGGGGCGGCCGTCAGGGCCGACCACGACGACGTTGCCGTCGCCCTGCACGACCATCGAGCTGCCGGGCGTCGAGGTCCCGGACTGGAACGTCACGTCGGACGGCTGGGAGGCGCCGTCGGTGAACCGGTAGTGGACGAGGTTGCCGTCGGCCTGCATCCGGGTGACGCCGACAGCCCCGGGCCGGGTCGCGACACCCAGGGACGACAACCAGACGGGCTCGTCGTCGCACACCTGGACCAGCCCCTCCTGGCCGGCGAAGAGCAGGCAGCTGCCGTCCCGCGACGTGCGCATGTCGCCCTCGTCCAGCTCGTCGCCGGCGAGCACCCGGTCGGAGGCCCAGCCGCTGGCCCAGACCGGGTAGTGGGGGCCGCTGAGGCCGTACCTCACCTCGACCGAGATCTCGGTGTCCTCCACGACGAGCTCGACCTGGTCCTCGGAGGAGACGAAGCCGGTGCCGGTGTCGAACAGCGCGCGGCGAGGTCCGCTCGCGGGCGCGGAGTAGACGACGAGGTTGCCGTCGGACTGCATGACGGCGTAGGCCCCCGGGTTGCCCTGGGTCTCGGAGCTCCACAGCGGGGCGCTGCCCCGGTAGAGCACGAGGTTGCCGTCGCCCTGCATGACGAGCCGGGAGGCCTGCCGCTCCCCGAGCACGGTGTCGCCGGCCACGAGGAAGTCCTCCTCGAGGACGTTCAGCCTGCGCTGGGTGTCCTGGCTCGCCACGGGACGGCCCGCCCCGTCGGTGAAGACGACGTTGCGGTCCTCCTGCACGCGCACCGCCACGGCTCCGGAGCCCTGGGTCTGGAAGTCGACGACGGCGGTGCCGGCGGCGTCGTAGCCGACCAGGTTGCCGTCGCCCTGCAGCACCACGTACGACACCGTGCGCGGGCCCGTGTAGTCCCGGACCACGTGCTCGACCGGGTAGCCGGCTCCCGCGCCGCGGTCGATCAGCTTGAGGCCGCCCACGTGGTCGAGCTGGAGCCTGATGCGACCGTCGGCGGTGGCGAGGCTGTCGCCGCGCTCGAGGCGTTCCCCGACGGTGAGGAGCGTGTCGAGCCGGTCCGCGCTGGCCGCGGGGGCGGTGGCGAGCCCGGCGGCCAGCAGGACCGTCCCGGCCGCGAGCGCCGTCAGCCGCCGCGACGTCGTCCCCCTGGTGGTGCGTCCCCTCATGGTGTGTCCCCTCGTGTCGACCGCGGTGCTGCGGTGGCGGGGGCGTGCTCGCCCCTCACCTGCTCTACGCACGAGGTCCGCCCGCGGTTACAGCTGCTGCGGCGGCCCCTCGCCCCACGCGCGAGCACCCGCCCCGGCACAGGGCCGGGACGGGTGCTGGTGCGGGGTGCTGGTCAGCCGGTGCGGCCGGTCAGGTAGCTCCAGGCCGGCCGTCCGTCGGGCCGGTACACGACGAGGTTGGCGTCGTCCTGCACGACCATGACGCTGCCCGGGACGGAGGTCCCGGAGGCGAAGAGGACCCGGGGCGCCCGGCCTGTCTCGAACCGGAACCGGTAGGCGACCAGGTTGCCGTCGGCCTGCATGCGCAGCTCCTCCCGCGCCCCCTCCGGCAGCCCGGGCCGCCCGGCCGGCAGGGCCCAGGACGTGCCGTCACCGCAGAAGACGGCCACCGCGCCGTTGACGAACACCCGGCACCCGCCGCCCCGGGAGGTGCGCTTCTCGAACGAGGCGAAGGACTGGGCGGCGGAGAGCCGGTCGCCCAGCCAGCCGCTGGCCCACAGGGCGTGGCGCGGGAAGCCCGTGTCGTCGAACTCCACCGTGATCTCGGTGGCCTCCACCACGAGGCGCAGCGGGTAGGACAGCGGCGCGTATGTGTCGGAGTACCAGAGGACCCGTCGTCCCTGCTCGGCGGAGGTGTGGACGACGAGGTTGCCGTCGCCCTGGAGCACGGCGAACGCCCCGGGGTTGCCCTGCGTTCGCGAGCTCCAGAGCGGGACGCTGCCGCGGTAGAGCACGAGGTTGCCGTCGGTCTGCATGAGGAGCCGGCTGCCGCCCCCCTGGCCCACAACGGAGTCCCCGGGCAGCAGGAAGTCGGTGCGCTGGACGGCGTCGTGGCGGTGTGTCGCCTCGTGCGCCACGACCCGCCCGCCGTCCCCGGTGAAGACGACGTTGCGGTCGTCCTGCACCCGCACCGCGGTGGCGTCGCTGCCCTGGGTGCCGAAGCTGACGACGGCCTGGCCCGCGGCGTCGTACCCGACGAGGTTCCCGTCCCCCTGCAGCACGACGTGGTCGACGTCCCGAGGAGCGTTCTCGGCCACGTACGTGCGGACGACGTACGGGTTGGTGGTCTGCGCGCCGATGCCTGCGTCGACGAGCGACAGCCCGCCGAAGGTGTCCAGCTGGAGCCGGGTCCGCCCGTCCGGGCTGACGAGGCTGTCGCCCTGCTCGAGGCGCTCCCCGGTGGTCAGGAGCGTGTCGACCCGTGCGGCCGACGCCGCCGGGGCGGTGGTCAGGCCTGCGGTGGTCAGGCCGGCGGCGGTCAGCGCCAGGCCTGCTGCGAGCGCTGCGGTCCGCAGCGCCGGTCGTGCTCGTCCGTGCATGGTGTGGTCCCCTCTGCCGCCGCGGAGGCCCGCGGGGGCGGGCGGCTCTGCCCGTCCGCTGGTGCTACGCCTGGCGGCCGCCTGGGGTTGCACCCTGGTGCGGAGTGCCGCCGGCTGCGGGTCTGCCGGCCGGGACACGGTCCCGGCCGGCAGGCCGTGAGTGCTCAGCCGAAGCTGTAGATCTGGCCGTCCTGCCCCAGCAGCAGGTAGCCGGCGCCGCGCGTGAGCATCCCGGCTATCGGCGCCGCGAGGTTGTACGAGCCGGCGGAGCCCCGGAACTGGGCGTCGCCGAAGGTGAAGACGCCGCCGTCGCTGGCCACCATCCAGTAGCCGTTACCGGACGGGGTGACCGTCATGCCGCTGATCGGCTTGTTGAGTCGAAGGTTGCCCGTGGAGCCGTGGAACTGCGCGTCGCCGAAGGCGAAGATCCCGCCGTCGCTGGCGACGAGCCAGTAGCCGTTGCCGGTCGGGGTGACGCTCATCCCCACGATGGGCTTGTTGAGGCGCAGGTTCCCGGTCGAGCCGTGGAACCGGGCGTCGCCGTAGGTGAAGATGCCGCCGTCGCTGGCGACCAGCCAGTAGCCCTCACCGGTAGCGGTGGCGCTCATGCCGACGATCGGGCGCTGCAGCGGCAGGCTGCTCGCGTCGCCGTAGTTGTTGGCCCGAGGGCCCGAGAAGTCCGCACCGCTGGAGTAGATCCGGCCGTTCGGGGCCACGGCCCAGGCGTTGCGTGAGGAGTCGTAGCCATAGCAGTCCGTGGCGTTCTCCCACACCGCGACGGTCTTCTGGTCGTAGGGAAGACCACCGATATAGAGGGACGTGGGTTCACCGTCGTCATCGATGCCGACGAGGTCGTAGTACGTGGCGAAGCTGTAGACGTCCGGGACCACGACCCCGGGGCGAGGTGCCCGGTCGGTGGCGCTCCGGTCGTCGTAGGTGGAGCAATTGAGGGGCGCAGCCGTGGCGGGCGTCGCTACCACCCCACCGGCGAGCAGGGCACAGGTAGCAGCGGCCGCCAGGGCGGCCAGGGCACGACGCATCAACGAGGTCCTCGAGGTCAGGTGCGGGCACGGTGCCCGGACCGGGTCAGCCTGCCCGGCGGGGCCGCACCTGTCCGGCGTTCGCCCCAACTCCCCACGACTGCGTGGCCGCTACAGCCGTCCCGTCCGCGCGCTCCACGTCGCCCGCCCGCCGGGTGCGTAGAGGACGAGGTTGCGGTCGTCCTGGACCACGAGCGTGCTGCCCGGCGTGCGCGTCCCGGTGTCCCAGCCGGCTCGCTCGCCCTGGGAGAAGCCGCAGAGGTGGTAGGTGACGAGGTTGCCGTCGTCCTGCAGGACGGTCCGGACCACGAACCAGTCGTCGAGGTCGCACACCGCCCGGACGCCGCTGGCCCAGACGGCGGCCCCGTCGCAGTAGAGGACCAGGTTGCGGTCGCCCTGCATGACCACGCTGCAGCGGCCGTCGGGGGAGCGGCGACGGTCGCCGACCAGCATCTCGTCGCCGGGAAGCACCCTGCCCTGCGACCAGTCGCTCGCCCACGCGACCTCCGGGTAGGGGTCGGGGAGCCCTGCCCCCTTGGGCGCCCGGCAGCAGACGCTGATGATGCGGAGCAGGGAGAACGAGCCCGCGTCCACCCGCAGCCGGGCGCCCAGCACGGGGTGGTCGTCCGCCCCCCGGGGCTGGGTCAGCGTCGTGCCCTGCTCGAACGCCCCGTGCGTGCCCGTGTCGAACAGCGGGGCGCGGCCGGCCTCGGCGGAGGAGTGCACGACGAGGTTGCCGTCCTGCTGGAAGACAGCCCCGGCGCCCGGGTGCCCGTCGCTCCCGCTCGCCCACACGGCTGCCCCGCCGCGGTACAGGACGAGGTTGCCGTCGGTCTGCATCACCAGCCGCGTGGTCCCGTCCGTGCCCCGCAGGACCTCGCCGGGCAGCAGGACGTCTCCGCGCTCGACGAGGGAGTCCTTGTCGGTGCGGCTCGACCCGATGACGCGCCCGCTGCCGTCCAGGACGACGAGGTTGCCGTCGTCCTGCAGCCGGGCCGACGTCGCTCCTCGGCTGGGTATGCCCGTGTAGTTGCTGGTCCCCCCGGGCAGCACGGTGTAGAGCCCGTCGTCGGTGAGGACGAGAGCGACCTCCACGGCGTCGGTGGTGCGCACGAGCCGGGCCTCCCGACCTGGTCCCAGCCAGCTGTCCCGCTCGGTGAACGTCGCGCCGAGGAGCGGCAGCACCTCCAGGCGGTAGCGGCCGTTCGGTGAGACCAGCGCGTCGCCGATGTCCAGCCGCTCGCCGACGGTCAGCACGTCGTCCACCCGAGGGGCGTCGGAGCTGCCGGCACGGACGACGCCTGGCCGGGCCGGTGCACCGGTCGCCGCCACCGTCGGGACCGCGAGGGCGGGCAGCAGCCCGAGGAGGACGCCGAGCGCGACGGCGACCCCGGACCGCGTGCCCGCCCTGGTCATCACAGCCGCCCGGTCCTGGTGCTCCACGTCGGGCGCCCGCCGGGGGCGTACAGGACGACGTTGCGGTCGTCCTGCAGGACGAGCGTGCTGCCGGGGGTGCGGGTACCGGTGTTCCAGCCCGGGCGCTCACCGTCCCGCGGGGTGCCCAGCTGGTACACGACCAGGTTCCCGTCCTGCTGCATGTCGGCCCGCACGTCGAACCACACGTCGTCGGTGAGGACGCGCGGGACGCCGCTGGCCCAGACGGCGGCGCCGTCGCAGTACTGCACGAGGTTGCGGTCGCCCTGCATGACCAGCGTGCAACTGCCGTCGGGGGAGGTCCGTCGGTCGCCGATGCGCAGGGCGTCCCCGGGGGCCACCCGGTCGGAGGACCAGTCGCTCGCCCACGCGGTCTCGACGAGGAAGTCGATGACGGTCGGCCTGCCCTCGGTGCGGCAGCAGACGCCGATGAGACGTTGCACCTCGACCGAGCCCGACCTCACCACGAGGCTGGCCTGGAGGAGGGAGGGCTGTGTGCGTCCTCCTCGGGACTGCACGCCGCCCGACTGCGCGTCGTCCGTCCGGGTGCTGAAGAGCGGCCTACGGCCGGTCCCCTCGGAGGAGTAGACGACGACGTTGTCGTCCTCCTGGAACACCAGGCCGGCCCCGGGGTTGCCCCAGGTCCCGCTCGACCACAGCGCGACGCCCGCCCGGTACAGGACGAGGTTGCCGTCGGTCTGCATGACGAGCCGCGAGTCCCCTGCGTCGTCCGACGCCACCTCGCCGGGCAGCAGCACGTCCCCCCGTGCGAGGGCTCCGGGGGGCGTCCCGTAGTACCGGGTGTCCGTCACCCTGGGCACCCGTTCGACGACGGTGCCGCCCGCGTCGGCGAAGGACAGCGCCCCGTCGTCACCCAGCCGCACCGACGTCGTCCCGGTGCCGTCCGAGCCGTACCCCTCCGGGGCGCGGTCCTGGTAGATCACCACCAGGTTCCCGTCCTCCTGGAGCGTGTAGCGGAGGACGCTGGGGTCTGCGACGCGCAGCGTGCGGTCCTCGGGTCGCAGCCAGGTCCCGCGCTCGACGAAGAACGCCCCGTCCGCTGCCACCGCGAGCCGCCAGCGACCGTCGGGGGAGACGAGCGCGTCCCCGGGGAGCAGCGTCTCGCCGACGGTGAGGACGTCGTCGTCACGCGGGGCCGCGGCCCCCGTCAGCGTGACGGCTGCGCCTGCGGGCCCCGTGCCGGCCTGGACCGCGCCGGCCGGCGCGAGCAGCGCCAGAGCAGCCGCGGCCGCGAGCAGGTGGCGGGTCGGTCGTCCCATGTGGTCCCCCTGGTGCTGCACCGGCGCGACCCCGTCGTCCGCGCTCCCCTCGGGCAGCCGCCCCAGGGTGCACCCGGGGGTCCCGGGCGTCCAGGGTCCGGGGGCGCCAGGGCGTGCCGACGCCCCCGGCCGCGGGTACGGCCGGGGGCGTCGGTCAGGACCCGTCGGGATCAGAAGGCGTAGCTGCCCCCGTCGGCGGTGAAGATGACGTAGCCGTCGCCGGCCGGCACCAGGCCCACGGCGGGGACGTCGATGCCCTCGCCGCCGAGCGAGCCGCGGAACACCGCGTCGCCGTAGGTGAAGACGCCGCCGTCCTCGGCGACCAGCCAGTACCCGTTGCCGGTGGGCGTGGCCACCATGCCGATGATCGGCTCGTTGAGGCGGATGGCGCCCGCCGACCCGCGGAACACCGCGTCGCCGAAGGTGAAGATGCCGCCGTCGCTGGCGACCATCCAGTAGCCGTTGCCGCTGGGCGTGGTGCTCATCCCGACGACGGGACGGTTGAGGCGGATGTTCCCGGTGGAGCCGAAGAACCGGGCGTCGCCGAAGGTGAAGATGCCGCCGTCGGCGGCGACCAGCCAGTACCCGTCGCCCGTGCCCGTGGCGCTGAGGCCCACCACGGGGCGCTGCAGCGGCAGGGTGTTGGCCCCACCGAAGTAGTTGGCGGGCGCGCCGCCGTAGGTGTCGCCGTCGGCGTAGACGGCGCCCCCGGGGGTGGCGACCCAGGCGTTGCGGCTGAAGTCGTCGCCGTCGCAGGCCGTGCTGTTCTCCCAGAGGCCGACGACCTCCACGGTGTCCGGCAGGCCGGTGAGGCTGAGGTAGTACGGGACCTTGTCCTCGTCGACCCCGACCAGCTCGTAGTAGACCTCTTCGGCGTCGGCGTCGTAGAGGGGCACGACGGCGCCCTGCTTGGGCAGCCTGTCGACGGCGCTGCGCCCGTCGGTGACGCCGCTGCAGTCCAGCGGGACGGCGCTCGCGGGGGCCACCCCGGCGAGCGCGAGGCCGAGGGCCAGGACGGCCCCGGTGAGGCCGCCGGCGGCGGTGCGGGCAGTGCGGGGGAAGGACATGGTCACGGTCCTGCGCTCTCTCTCGGTGACGTGGGTGTCACGACGTGATGATGGTGGCTCACGGGGGGCCGGGTGTCCCGCATTTGGCCCAGGTGGACGAGGTCGTCGCCGACACCCGGGGGCCCCGCCGGTGGACCGCTCAAGTCCCCGAGCAGCGCGCCCGATGGGGGTGGGGTGCCTACCGGCTGCTGACCGGCCACCACTGAGCGTCAGGCACACTGACCCGGCTCGACCGGGTTCCGCCCGCAGACCGACCTGGAGACTCCTCATGAAGCGGACGACCGCTGTCCTCACGCCCCTGCTCCTCGCCGGCTTCCTGCTCGGCGACGTCGTGTCCCTCCCGGCGGGTCCCGCGGCGGTCGCGCCGCGCGTCGAGCGCACCGTCCTCGCCGGGCAGGCCTGGCGCCCGCTGTCCGCGTCGGAGGCCTCCGTCCGCGAGGCCGCCGAGGCCGCCGGCACCGCGGCCGAGCCGCTGGCCGCCACCTCGACCGGTGGCGAGCTGCAGACCGGCGTCATCGAGACCGACGACTTCACCGTGCTGGGCCTGACCTGGGACCCGGCCGCCGGCGACCCCGTCGACCTGCGGGTGCGGGTCCGCGAGTCCGGCACCTGGTCGGCGTGGCAGCCGCTCGCCACCAACGACGAGGGCCCCGACGCCGGCACCGAGGAGTACGAGCGGGCCTCCGCCACCGCGGGCACCGACCCCTTCGTCACCGCCGGCGCCGACGCCGTCCAGGTCAGCGTCGACGGCACCGTCCCCTCGGCACCCGAGCTCGAGGTCGTCACCATCGACCCGGGCGAGGACGACGGCACGGGCACCGACGTCGGCACGGTGCCGCTGTCCGGCGCCTCGGCCGCCAGCTCTCAGCCGGCCGTCGTCTCCCGCGCCCAGTGGGGCGCGCAGGAGAGCCTGCGGACCTGCACGCCCTCGTTCTCCAGCACCGTCAAGGCCGCCGTGGTCCACCACACCGCCGGCACGAACAACTACACCGCCGCCCAGAGCGCCGGGATCGTCCGGGGCATCTACGCCTACCACACGCAGTCCCTGGGTTGGTGCGACGTCGGCTACAACGTCCTCGTCGACAAGTTCGGCACCGTGTACGAGGGCCGCTACGGCGGGATCGACAAGGCCGTCCGCGGCGCGCACTCCGGCGGCTTCAACAACGAGACCTTCGGCGTCTCTGCCATGGGCAACTACGAGGAGGTGGCCGCGCCGCCGGCCCTCGTGCAGGCCATCACCCGCGTCGTCGGCTGGAAGCTCGCCCGCTACGGCCGCAACGCCGCCGGCACCACGACGCTGACGTCCGCCGGCGGTGGCACCTCCCGCTACGCCGACGGTGCCCAGGTCACCGTGCCGGTCGTGCTCGGGCACCGCGACGTGGGCCTGACCGCCTGCCCGGGCCGCAACCTCTACTCCCAGCTCGGGGCCATCCGCGCCGAGGCCGGGGTGGTCACCCAGCTGTCCAGCTACGTGGCGTCGGTCTACGGCCACCTGCTCGGCCGTGTCCCCGGTGGATCCGAGGTCGACTTCTGGGTGCCGATCGCCCGCGCGGACCGCTGGAAGGCGGCCGACGGCTTCACCGGCTCCGAGGAGTACCGCCGCCGCTACATCACCGGCGCCTACGTCGACGTGCTCGGCCGCACCCCCGACGCGAGCGGCATGGCGTTCTGGCTGGACCGGCTGGCCACGGGCAAGGTCGGGCTCGACGCCATCCGTCCGACCTTCATGGACAGCGCCGAGTTCTACCAGCGCGCGGGCGGCACCGACGGCGGCTTCGTCGGCAACCTCTACTCCCGCGCCCTGTCGCGGCAGGCCAGCAGCAGCGACATCACCTTCTGGACCGGGCAGCTGCGCACCAGCGGCCGCGCCGCCGTCATCTCGAGCATCTACGGTTCGCCGGAGAGCGCCCGCAACCGGGTGGACCGGGCGTACCGTCAGTGGCTCGGACGGCCCGCCGCCGCGTCGGAGCGGGCCTACTGGGAGTCGACGGTGCTCCAGCGAGGTGACGAGTTCATGAGGATGTCGGCCATGGTCAGCCAGGAGTACTTCCTCAAGGCGCAGCCCTGATGCGCCGGGTCGTGCCGTGGCTCGCGGCGCTCGCGCTCACGGTCCCGCTCCTGGGGGCCACGCCGGCGCTCGCCGCCCCGGCACGGCCCGGTGTCCTCCCGCCGGTGACCACCGGGAACGCGACCACCGGTGACGACCTCCAGGCCGCCCGCGCCGACGTGCAGGTCGCGGCGGCGACGCTGTCGGTCGTCGGGCACGGCTGGGGTCACGGCCGCGGCATGGGCCAGTACGGCGCCCTCGGCTACGCGGTGGACCACGGCTGGTCCAGCGCGCAGATCCTCGACCACTACTACGGCGGCACCCGCGCCGACCGGATCCCGGACCTGCCGATCGGCGTCGAGCTCACCGCCCTGCGCGGCGGGACCGTCGCGGTCATGGCCCCCGGTCTCACCGTCGGCGGCGCCCGCACCGGCACGCTCGCGGTCCTGGTGGAGCGCAACGGCGCCGGCACCCTGCGGGTGCGGACCGGGCCGGGCTGCGGCGGACCGTGGACCGAGGCCGGCACCCACCCGGCCGGCACGACCGTCACCTCCTCCGACGGGGTCGTCCGGGTCTGCGAGGCGGGCCAGGTCCGCGGCTATCGCGGCAACGTCCGCTTCGCGGAGTCCTCCTCGCGCATGGTCGTGGTCAACCAGCTGCCGGTCGAGCAGTACCTGCGCGGCGTCGTGCCGCGGGAGTCCTCGGCGTCGTGGGCGTCGCTCGGGGGAGGCCGCGGGGCCCAGGCCCTGCAGGCCCAGTCGGTCGCCGCGCGCAGCTACGCCCTGTCCGCCACCTTCTCCTCCTACGCCACCACGTGCGACACCACCGCGTGCCAGGTCTACGGCGGCGCGTTCACGCAGTCGCAGACCTCCGGCGCCGTCACCACGCTCGAGGACCCGCGCACCGACGCGGCGGTCGCCGCCAGCGCCGGCCTCGTCCGGCGCGGGGCCGGCGGGTCGGTCTCCCGCACCGAGTTCTCCTCCTCCACCGGGGGCTGGACGGCCGGCGGGGCGTTCCCCGCGGTGCAGGACCTCGGCGACGCGGTCTCGCTCAACCCCAACCGCACGTGGACGACGTCGTTCGGCATGGCGGACGTCGCGGCGCGGCTGGGCACCGGCGCCGTCGACGACATCGTCGTCACGCGGCGCAACGGCCTGGGGGTCGACGGGGGGCGCGTGCTCGAGGTGGCCGTGGTCTCCGGCGGCACCCGGCGCACCTTCACCGGCAACGAGGTCCGCATCAAGCTCGGGCTGAAGAGCGACTGGTTCTCCTTCCCCGGCTACGTGAGCACCACCGCCGCCCGGGCCGTCGTGCAGTCGCTCTACGTCGACCTGCTGGGCCGGCCCGCGACCGCCGCCGAGACCAGCGCCCGGACCGCGGAGATCACGGGAGGCCGCACGCCCGCCTCCGTCGCGCTCGAGGTCGCCCGCTCCCAGGAGCGCGGCCAGTCCGTCGTCGTCGGTGTCTACCAGCAGGCGCTGGGCCGTACCCCGGTCGAGGGCGAGATCCAGGGCTGGATCGCGCAGTTCCGCGCCCAGGGCAGCGTGCCCGCCCTGCAGTCCGCGGTCCTGGCCTCGGAGGAGGCCTGGGTGCGCAGCGGCGGCGACCCCCGCGCGTGGGTCGACCGGCTGTACCGCACCACGCTGGGCCGGGGCGCCTCGGGGGCGGAGCAGGACTACTGGTCCGGGCTGCTCGGTCCGCGCGGTCGCCAGGGCGTCGCGCTCGGCATCGCCGGCAGCTCCGAGGCGGGGCAGCGCCGCCTGGGCTCCTACTACGGCGTGCTGCTCGGCCGGGCGCCCGACCCCGGCGCCCAGGTGCACCTGCCCCGGCTCGTCGGCACGGGCGACGGGGACCTCACGGTCCCGTCGGCGCTGGCGTCCAGCCCGGAGTACCTCTCCCGGTCGCTGCTGCGCTACCCCTGAGCGGCGCCACGGGGCCGGGTGGGTAGGTGACGCGCCGGACCGGCCCGCGCAGGGCCGGCCGGCGCGCTCAGGCGTGCTCGACGACGACGGTGCGGGGCTCGATCCCGAGGATCCCGGCGGAGGCCTCGGGCCCGTCGACGGTGATGATCTGCCCGCGCGCGAGCCGGTCCACCTCGGGCCCGTCCCAGGCGGCGACCGCGCCGTGGACCTCGTACTGCCCCGTGCCCACGTGCAGCGCGGCGACGTCCAGCCGCACGGTGCTGCGCCCGGCGTCGACGGAAAACCGGCGACCCATGAGCTTGGTGTTCGTGCCCCACAGGCCCTGGCCGCTCAGGGTGGCGAGCCCGACGCCGACGACGAGGTCGTCGGAGCGCGACGGCACGTCGAGCGTGACCTCGAACGTCACCGGGTCGCCGCTGCTGGCCTCCTGCAGCTGGTACCCCTCGCGGTCCAGGACCCGCACCGACACGACGCGGGCGCCCGCTGTCCGCGGCGCCTCCTCGGTCTCGGCGGCCCGCTCGCGCGCGGCCTCCAGGTTGGCCTCGTCCTGGGCGACGTACTCCCCGCGCAGGTAGCGGGTGGCGTCCGCCGGGGCGCCGTCGAAGGCGATGACGCCGTGCTCGAGCACGACCGCCCGGTCGCAGACGTCGACGACCTGGTCCAGGGCGTGCGTGACGAGGACGATCGTCCGGCCGTCGGCCTGGAAGCGCCGGATCCGGTCCATGCACTTGCGCTGGAACGGCTCGTCGCCCACCGCCAGCACCTCGTCCACGAGCAGGACGTCCGGGTCGACGTGGACGGCGACCGAGAACGCCAGCCGGACGTACATGCCGGAGGAGTAGAACTTCACCTGGGTGTCGATGAACTCCTCGATGCCGCTGAACGCGACGATCTCGTCGAAGAACCCGTCGGTCTGGGCGGTCGACAGGCCGAGGATCGAGGCGTTGAGGTAGACGTTCTCGCGGCCGGTGAGGTCGGGGTGGAACCCTGCCCCGAGCTCGAGCAGCGCCGCGAGCCGGCCCCGCCGGCGCACCGTGCCGGACGACGGCTGGAGGATCCCGCCGATGGTCTTGAGCAGCGTGGACTTGCCGGCGCCGTTCGGGCCGATGAGCCCGACCGTCGAGCCGGCCTGGATGGACAGGTCGACGTCGCGCAGGGCCCAGAAGTCCTCGCGGTGGCGGCGGGACCGGGCGGCGTTGACCACCCGCTCCTTGAGCGACTTGTCCTTGTGGATGACGAAGCGCTTGGAGACCCCGGCGACCTCGATGACGGTGACGTCCTCGGGCGCGGCGGCGCTGCCGCTGCCACCGCCGGCGGGGGTGACGAGGGGAGTGGTCATCACAGCTCCTGGGCGAAGTCGGCCTGCAGCCGGGCGAACACGCGCTGGCCGACCACGATGAGGACGAGCCCGACGAGCACCATGATCCCCATCCGGGTGAGGTGGTCGGCAGGGAACAGGGCCATGCTCCCGTTCTCGCCAGCGGTGTCCCCGGCGAGCCAGAACGTCTTCTGCATGCCCAGCACCGCGGCGGTCACCGGGTTCGCGAGGTAGATCTGCTCCGCCCACCCCGGCAGCGCGTCCGCGACGAACTTCCACGGGTAGACGACGGGGGAAGCCCAGAACAGCGTCATCAGGACGATCTCCACGAGGTACTGCACGTCGCGCAGGTACACGTTGAGCGCCGACAGCATGAGCGACAGGCCCAGGCCCCAGGTGAGGACGATGAGCAGCGACATCGGGGCGTACAGCCACCGCTCGCCCGTCGGGAACCCGGTGAGGACGACCGCGGCCAGGAGGATGGCCAGCTGGGTGACGAAGTTGAACAGCGACGACCCGACGGCTGCGAGGGGGAACACCTCGCGCGGCAGGTACACCTTCTTGATGAGGCCGGCGTTGCCGAGGATGGACCCCGTGCCCGAGGCGATGATCTCCTGGAACAGCATCCAGATGGTGAGCCCGGAGAACAGGTAGATGGCGAACTCGGGGGTGTTCCGCTCGGCCTGGAGGAACTTGCCGATCGCGACGTAGTAGACGATCAGGGTCGTCAGCGGCCGCAGCAGGCTCCACAGGAAGCCGAGCGAGGAGTCCTTGTACCGGGCCTTGAGCTCCCGGCGGACGAGCAGGCCGAGCATCTCGCGGTACTCCACGACGCCACGGACGGCCGAGCGCAGGCCGCCGACGAAGCCCGGGTCCGGTCCGACGGTCTCCAGCGGCAGCACCGCGAGCGACGCGGTGCGCGCCGCCCGCCGCCGGGCCGGGCTGTCGAGCACCCGGTCAGACGGCACGGCTGATGTCCGTCTCAGGTTCTCTGTCGTCGCCATGCTGTGTCCGATCTCCCAGGATGTCCCAGATCTCGCCGGCGTAGTCCTCCCACGTCCGGGGCGCCCGGGCGACCGCCTCGCGGCGCAGGCGCGCCACCAGGGAGTCGTCGCGGACCATGCGGGCGAACGCCGCGGCGAGCGCGTCGTCGTCGCGCGGGTCGATGGTGAGGGCACCGCCGCCGGCGGCGATCTCCGCCAGGCTGCCGTGCCCGCTGGTGAGCACCGGGGTGCCCGCCGCCAGGCACTCGGCCACCGGCAGCCCGAAGCCCTCGTTGAGCGAGGGGAACACCATGAACCGGGCCAGCCGGAAGGCCGACCACAGCATGTCGTCGTCGACGACGGTGAAGTTCTCCACCGGGCGCCCCGCCTGCTGCAGCCGCCCGAGCTCGGCGACGAAGCCCCCCGAGTTCCACGCGTTGCCGCCGACGAAGGCCAGGGTGAAGCGCATGCCGTCGCGCCAGGCGCGCTCGGCCGCCTGCAGCACGGCGAGGTGGTTCTTGCGGGGCTCGTGGGTGCCCACGCACAGCACCATCGGCAGCGCCCCGACCGTCATCCGGCGCCGGGTGGTCTCCAGCGTCTCGTCGTCCACGTCACCGACGTGGGCGGGCAGGAGGCAGGCGTCGACCCGGGGCCCGGGCTCGCCGATCGCCGACAGCATCCGGCACCAGCCCCGGTACTCCCGCGCCGCGGACTCCGAGATGGCCACCACGTGGTCGAAGTGGCGCAGCGCGGCGAGGTTGTTGGCGAAGTGCTCGCTCACCATGACGTCGGTCGTCTCCGAGGACGTGATGGGGACGCAGTCGAACCCGATCGCCGAGCAGCGGGTCCCGCTCCAGCGCGCCATCGCCCGCAGCCGCGAGGTCCGCTCGGGTTCCAGCGCCAGCTCCGGGAGCACGTACCGGGCCCCCCACGGCACGACGACCTCGTCCTCGTCGGCCTGCAGGTGCGCGTCGGCGGGGGAGGGGTCGGCCGGGGTGCGCTCGCCCAGGGCGGTCCGCCGCTCGGCGGGCGCCAGCAGGCGCAGGGAGTCCAGGCCGTCGCTCCAGCCGACGAGGACGACCTCGTGGTCGGGCTCGGCGTCCCAGCGGCGGACCAGCTCGCGGGAGACCCGCTGGATGCCGGTCGCCATGCCCGTGCGGCTGGTGTGGTGGACGTCGACGAGGGTGCCGGTGACGACCCGGACCCGCCGGCCGCGGGCCCGCGAGAAGTCCAGGGCGTGCTCGCGCAGCACCCGGTCCAGGGTGGCCGAGGCGCCGTCGAGCACGAGCTCGCGCAGCAGCCGCTCCACCTCGGCGCTCTGCGGGAGCCGGGCTCCGACCACGGCGACGACCAGCCACAGCAGGTCCGGCCGCGAGGGGACGAGCGAGGCGACCAGGCGTGCCCGGACGGCGTCGCTGTCGGGGTCCGGCTCGGTCCCGCCGTGGAGCACCTCGTCGAGCAGAGCGAGCCGCTCGGTGAGCCGGCCGTGGACGACCGCCTCCAGCGGGGCCGGGGCCGGCAGGCCGGCGAGCACGCCCGCGCCGGAGGCGGCGCGGGACAGGACGCCCCGCAGCCGGCTCACGGCTGCACCTCCTCGACGAGGACGCGCCAGGTGTCCTCGGCGTAGCGGTCCCAGCTCGTGGGCGGCCGCGCGGCGGACTCATCCTGGAGCCGGGCCACGAGGGCGTCGTCGGTGAGCAGCCGGTGCATCTGGGCGCGGACGTCCTCGTGGTCGCGGGGGTCGGCGACCAGGCAGCCGCCCAGCGCCGCGATCTCGGCCGTGCTGCCGTAGGAGGTGGTGAGCACGGGCGTGCCGTGCGCCAGGGACTCCGTCACGGGCAGGCCGTAGCCCTCGTGGAAGCTGACGAACACCGTGAACCTCGCCTGCTCGTAGGAGGCGAGCAGGTCCTCGTCGCTGGCCTGGACGAGGACGTCGACCGAGCGCCCGGCCGCGCGCAGCCGGGCGAGCAGGTCGTCGAACTCGGTGCGGTAGCCGCCGCCGCCGATGAACCGCAGCCGGAACCGCAGCCCCTCGCGCCAGAGCCGCTCGGCGGCCAGGAGCACGCTCACCTGGTTCTTGCGGGGCTCGAAGCTGCCGATGCACACCACGAGCGGGCCGTCCGGGTGCTCGCGGCCCAGCGACGTCGCCTCGCCGGTGGTGGCCTGCCCGGCCGGGCGCGCCTCGGGCAGCGACACCTCGCTCACCACGGGACCGTCCAGGCCCTGGGCGCCGAGCATGTCGGCGAAGGCGGCGAACTCCTCCGTGGCGGACGCGGAGATGCCCGCCACGGCGTGGCTGTGCTTGACCACCGTGAGGTACTCCATGAAGCGGTCGGGCATGCCGGGGTGGACGAGCTCGGGGCTCACCAGGGGGATGCAGTCGTAGCCGACGAGCGACAGCCGGTTGCCGGAGCACCGGCCGAGGGCGGCGAGGGCCGGGCTGCGGTCGGGCGACGGGGTCTCCGGCAGCACGACGTGGCAGCGCCAGGGGACGAGCATCGCGTCCGGCTGCGCGGCGTCGACCGGCTCGCGGTAGGACGACGGGCGGCCGCCCCACTCCACGACCCGGGACACCTCGTGCGGCAGCAGCGGCCGGTACGCCGGGCGGTCGGACCACCAGCCGGTGAGGACGAGCGGGTGGTGGACCGCCCACAGCGGCACGGTCTCGCGGACCACGCGCTGGATGCCGGTGTGGTGCTCGCTGGTGGCGCAGAAGTCGACGTCGACCAGCACGGTGTCCTGGAGCACGACCGCGTTGGTGCCGAGGTCCGGCCGGGCGCCGCGCGTGGCGGTCGCCGTGGACAGCAGGAACACCGCGGTCTCGGCCGGGGTGCCGGTGACGACCCGGCGGCGGGTGGCCAGCACGGTCGCCTCGTCGGGGAACTCGCCGAGCACGAGGGTGAGCAGGAGCCACACCTCGTCCTCCGCGCCGGTCTCGGCGACCCGGCGGCAGAACGCGTCGAGCAGCACGCCCGCGGACTCCCCGATGCCGTCGGGGCGGTCCAGGGCGCCCGGGACGTCCTCGACCGGGACCTGCAGGGCGTCCAGGCCGGCGCGCAGCCGCTGGCGCAGGCCGTACGCCGCGGCGGCGACGTGCCCGTCGCGCCGGGCCTCGGCCTCGGTGC
>NZ_JBBEOI010000035.1 GCF_037860755.1 Aquipuribacter hungaricus
CGCGGGCTGCGACGCGGGCCTGCCGGCGGGCAGCGCGCCGCCCTCGCCGAGCGCCAGCAGCTGCCGCTCCAGGCGCTCCACGCGCGTGGCGACCGCACCGTCGCTGTCGGCCCCGACGACGAGCAGCCGGGCGACGAGCAGCTCGAGCAGCAGGCGGGGGCTGGTGGCGCCGGCCATCTCGCCGAGCGCCGCGGCCACGACGTCGGCCGCGCGGGACAGCTCGGCGTGCCCGAAGCGGGAGGCCTGGTGCCGCAGCCGTTCGAAGGCGTCCTCGGGGACCTCGGGCAGCACCGTGGCGGCGCCCTCGCCCACGCGGGACACGATGACGAGCGTCCGCAACCGCTCCAGCAGGTCGTTGGTGTAGCGGCGCGGGTCGTGCCCGGCCTCGACGGCGTGGTGCACGGAGGCGAAGGCGGCCGCGCCGTCCACCGCGGCCAGCGCGTCGACCAGGTCGTCCAGCAGCGACTCCGGCACGTAGCCCAGCAGCGCCGTCGCGAGCTCGGCGTCGACGTCGCCGTCGGCGCCGGCGATGAGCTGGTCCAGGACGGACATGGAGTCACGGACCGAGCCCCCGCCCGCACGGACGACCAGGGACAGCGCGGCCGGCTCGACCGTCACGCCCTCGCGGCGGCAGATGTCCTGCAGGTGCTGCATGAGCCGCGCCGGGGGGACCAGCCGGAACGGGAAGTGGTGCGTGCGGGACCGGATGGTGCCCAGCACCTTCTCCGGCTCGGTGGTGGCGAAGACGAAGACCACGTGCTCGGGCGGCTCCTCGACGACCTTGAGCAGCGCGCTGAAGGCGTCGGCGGTGATCTGGTGCGCCTCGTCGATGATGACGACCTTGTAGCGGTCGCGGACCGGGGAGAAGGCCACCCGGTCGCGCAGGTCTCGGGCGTCGTCGATGCCGCGGTGGCTGGCCGCGTCGATCTCGATGACGTCGAGGCTGCCCGTGCTGCCGTTGGCCAGGTCCACGCAGGACGGGCACACCAGGCACGGCGTCGGGGTGGGTCCCTGGACGCAGTTGAGCGAGCGCGCGAGCACCCGGGCGCTGGTGGTCTTGCCGCAGCCGCGCGGGCCGGAGAACAGGTACGCGTGGTTGATCCGGCCCTTGGCCAGAGCGGCCGTGATCGGGCCGATCGCGTGGTCCTGGCCCACCACGTCGGCGAACGTGTCCGGCCGGTAGCGGCGGTACAGCGCGAGGACCGGAGCGCTGCCGTCTGCCATGGGCACCACCCTACGGCGGCCCCCGGACACGTCCGCGGCCCTCGTCGACCCTGGGGACGCAGCCGGTGCGTAGTGTCCGGGGCACTGGGCACCCTCCTGCCTGCACGGCCCCGGGCGGGGCCCGGACGAGGAGCACCACGTGAGCACCGGCGGCGGCACCACGGCGATCATCGCGGCCCTCCTGGCCAACGTCGGCATCGCGCTGACCAAGCTCTTCGCGTACCTGCTCACCGGGTCCTCGTCGATGCTGGCGGAGTCGGTGCACTCCTTCGCCGACTCCGGCAACCAGCTGCTGCTGCTCGTCGGCGGCAGGCGGGCCCGGCGGCACGCCACCCCGGAGCACCCCTTCGGCTACGGCCGCGAGCGCTACGTCTACGCCTTCGTCGTGTCCATCGTGCTGTTCAGCCTCGGCGGGCTGTTCGCGCTGTACGAGGCGTGGCACAAGTACGCCGACCCCCACCCGATCGAGGACTGGCGCTGGGTGCCGGTCGCCGTGCTGCTCGTGGCGATCGGCCTGGAGTCGTACTCCTTCCGCACCGCGATCAGGGAGTCCAACCACGTGCGGGGTGACCGCGGCTGGGTGCAGTTCGTCCGCACGGCCAAGGCCCCCGAGCTGCCCGTCGTGCTGCTCGAGGACGCCGGGGCCCTGCTCGGGCTCGTCTTCGCCCTGCTCGGCGTGAGCATGACCCTCCTCACCGGGGACGGGCGCTGGGACGCGGCCGGCACCGCCATGATCGGTCTGCTGCTCGTCGCCATCGCCGCCGTCCTGGCCGTGGAGATGAAGTCGCTGCTGCTGGGCGAGAGCGCGACCGTCGAGCACGTCCGCGCCATCGAGGCGGCGCTGCCCGGCGCCGGCGTCGACCGGATCATCCACATGCGGACGATGCACCTGGGGCCCGAGGAGCTGCTCGTGGCCGCCAAGATCGCGGTACCGGGCACGTCGAGCGCCGCCGAGGTGGCCGACGCCATCGACGGGGCCGAGCGAAGGGTCCGGGCCGCCGTGCCGATCGCACGCGTCATCTACCTCGAGCCGGACCTGTACGCCGTGCCCGACGGCGCCTCGACGGCCGGCGCCACGCGCACGGACGGCGCGGACCGCTGACCGCCAGCAGCTGAGCTCCCGTCGTCGAGGACCCGCCGTCGGCCTAGACCGAGGTGCCCCCGACGTAGGACCAGCGCCCGCGCTCGCGGACGAAGCGGCTGCGCTCGTGCTGCTCCCCGCGGCCGTCCTCGAAGCGGTGCCGGTGATGGGCGCGGAACTCCACGGTCCCGTCGTCGTCGAACGGCCCGCCCCGCTCGCGGTCGAGCACCTCCAGGCCTTCCCAGCGCACGTCGTCGTCCAGCACCAGCGTCGCGGGGCGCGTGCTGGCGTGCCAGGTGCGGAGCAGGTGCTCGCGGTCGCCGAGCACGAAGGCCGTGTACCGCGACCGCATGAGCTGCTCGGCGGTGGGCGCCGGGCGCACGTCCGCCAGGACGGGGCCGCAGCAGCCGTCGAAGGGCAGGCCGGAGGAGCACGGGCAGGTGGTCGGGGGCACCCCCGCATCATGGCTCCTCGGCGGAGCCCGGGGCGGGTCCGGGCCTCGCGGCGGCGTGAGGGACGAGGCCCGCCGGTCCGTACCCTCGCGCTGTGCCCTCCCTCCTGGACGACCTCTCCCGCGCCCCCGACGTCCAGGCCCCGAACCTCGTGGCGGTCGACGCCACCGACCGGCTGCTGCTCGACGACGCCGCGCCGCTCGTCGAGGCCTGCGGGCCGGGCCAGGTCGTCGTCGTGGGGGACCAGTACGGCGCCCTGACGCTGGGGGCGCTCGGCCTGCTCGGGGCGCGGGACGTCCGCGTCCACACCGACCGGCTGACCAGCGAGCACGCCCTGCAGGCCAACGCCGGGCGCGCGGGCCTGGACGGGTTCACGCTGCACGGCCTGGACGCGGACCTGCTGCGGGGCGCCCGCGTCGTGCTCGTGCAGCTGCCCCGCAGCCTGGCCGCCCTGGACGAGATCGCCGGGGCGGTCGCCCGGCACGCCTCCCCGGACGTCACCCTCCTGGCGGGGGGCCGGGTCAAGCACATGACCACGGCGATGAACGACGTGCTGCGCCGACACCTCTCCGAGGTGCAGGCGGGCCTCGGCCGGCAGAAGTCGCGCGTGCTCACCGCGCGGGGCCCGGTCCCCGGCCCCGACGCCTACCCCGAGCGGCAGCACCACGCCGACCTCGACCTCACCGTCTGCGCCCACGGCGCGGCCTTCGCCGGCACCGGCGTCGACCGCGGCACCCGGTTCCTGCTCGACCACCTGCCGCAGGCGGCGCCGGGGGCGGTGGACGTCGTCGACCTGGGCTGCGGCACCGGCCTCGTCGCGTGCGTGGTGGCACGCACCCGGCCCGGGACGCGGGCGCTGGCCAGCGACGAGTCCGCCGCCGCCGTCGCCTCCGCCCGCGCCACCGCGGCGGCCAACAGCCTCGACGTCACGGTGGTGCGCGACCTCGGCCTGTCGCAGCAGGCCGACGACAGCGCCGACCTCGTGCTGCTCAACCCGCCGTTCCACACCGGGGCGACCGTGCACCCCGGCGTCGCCCGGCCGCTGTTCACCGAGGCTGCCCGGGTGCTGCGTCCCGGCGGCGAGCTGTGGACGGTCTACAACTCCCACCTGGAGCACAAGGCGACGCTGGCCCGGCTGGTCGGCCGCACCGAGCAGGTCGGGCGCAACGCGTCCTTCACCGTCACCCGCTCCGTCGTCGGCTGAGGCGCGCCCGGGGCAGCCCTCTGGACGCACGAGACCCCCGGGCGCTGGGCACCGGGGGTCTCGTGGCGGCGGAGGATGGGGGATTTGAACCCCCGAGGGCGTTAACCCAACACGCTTTCCAAGCGTGCGCCATAGGCCGCTAGGCGAATCCTCCGTCGGAGAGGTTACCGGAGGTCGCGGGTGCCGGGGCACGCCGGTGCCTTGCTACCCTCGTCGACGACCCCCCGTGTGGCGGCACCCTGCTGAACCCCCCCAGGGCCGGAAGGCAGCAAGGGTACGTGGGCTCTACCGGGTGCACGGGGGGTCCTCCCATGCCCGGCGCTGTCGACCAGAGTGGCGACGCGTGCCCGCGGCGGTCCCGTCGTATCCTCGCCCGGTGATCTTCAAGCGGGTCGGCCACGTGCGTCCGTACCCGGACCACGGCCGCTACTCGGCCAAGGACTGGGCCGACGTGCCGCCGCGACCCGTGCGCCTGGAGGAGCTCGTCACCACCAAGCGCACCCTCGACCTGGAGCTCCTGCTCGACGAGGACTCCACGTTCTTCGGCGACCTGTTCCCCCACGTCGTGCAGTGGAAGGGCGAGCTGTTCCTCGAGGACGGCCTGCACCGGGCGGTCAGGGCCGCCCTGGGGCAGCGCGCCGTCGTCCACGCCCGGGTCCTCGTCCACGACGGTCAGACGGTCGCGTGAGGTTCGGGCGCGGTCGCGCGCCGGTCCCCGAGGAGCCGGACCGGGACGACCCGATGTACGTCCCCCAGCCGGTCGAGCGGTGGATCGAGCCCGAGGAGGTCGCCGAGCGGCTGCGCCGCCGCCGGGGCCGCTGGCGGGCGCTGCGCCACGCCGTCGTCATGCTCACCGTCCTGCTCGTCGTCGGGGGCACCGGCGTCATCGCCGGCGGCGCCGTCCTGGGCCGCTGGGAGCTGCCGTGGGCGCCGACGCCCGGCGCCGCCCCGGAGGCCTCGCCGTCGGCGGCCCCGCCTGCCTGCGAGCGCGCCGTCGTCACGCCCGCCGTCGCCGCCGGGACGTCGGTGCAGGTCCTCAACGCCACGGACCGGACCGGGCTCGCCAGCTCGGTCGCCGACGAGCTCGAGGCCCGCGGCTTCGTCATCGCCGAGGTCGGCAACTCCTCCGCCGAGGTGCCGGAGGCCGCGGTCGTCGCCTTCCCGGCCGGCGCGGAGCCCGCCGCCCTGGTGACCGCGGCCCAGCTGTCGGGCGCGGTCGTCCGCTCCGACCCCGCCGCCCCCGTCGTCCAGGTCCTCCTCGGGGACGCCTGGACGGACCTCACGTCCCTCGAGGTCGCCGCCCAGCTGGGTGCCACGCCGCAGCCCTCGGTGGTCGACTGCGCCGTGGCACCCGCCCCGGCACCGGCGCCCGCCCCCTGACCGCCGCTCAGCCCAGCGGCGTGACGACGGCCTTCTCGCGCTGCTCGAGCACGAGCGAGGTGTGCTCGGCCACGACGTTGTCGAACGAGGCGATGTCGGCGAGCAGGCGCTCCCCCAGGCTCGTGACGTCGGCCGCGGACAGGTGGACGAGCACGTCGTAGGTGCCGGTGGTGAGGCTGATGCCCACCGTCTCGTCCAGCTGCCACACCGCCTCGATGAACGCGGCGACCACCTCGCGGCTCTTGGGCTGCAGGCGGACCGACACCAGCGCGCGCACCGGCCGCCCGACCGCCCGGTGGTCGACGGCCGCGTGGTAGCCGGTGACGACCCCCGTCTCCTCCAGCCGCCGGACCCGCGCGAGCATGGTCGACGGCGCCACCCCGGCGAGGTCGGCGAGCGCCTTGTTCGACCGCCGGGCGTCCCGCTGCAGCTCCGCGAGCACGAGCCGGTCGAGGGCGTCGAGCGCCACCGGCCCGGACGCCGGCCTGGCCGGCGGGGCGGCACCGGCGACGGGGGCGACCGGGCCGCCGTCCGTCCGGGGTCCGGCGTCAGCCACGGGGCACCGGCCAGCCCGCCACGGCGTCGGCGACCGCAGCGCGGTACTCAGCCACCCGTCGCATCTTGAGGTCCTCGTAGCCCCGGACGCTGTCGACCATCCCGGCGACCTCGACGGCGCGGGCGTGGCTGCGGGCGTCGAGCCCGTCGACGAGCAGCCGGACCAGACCGGTGTACTCGCGCACCAGCTCGCGCTCGGTGCGGCGCACCTCGGTGGCGCCGAACGGGTCGAGCCGGGTCCCGCGGAGCCTCTTGCCCGCCGCGAGCGCGACGAAGGCCGGCCGGGTCTGCTCGCCGAACCGGAGCTTGTCGCGCCGGCCGAGGGCCTTGAGGACCGGAGGGTGCAGCAGGAACGACCGGCGACCGGGCCCTGCCTCGGCCGCCGCCGCGTCGGCCTCGGGCAGCAGCATGAGCCGGGCCACCTCGTACTCGTCCTTGTAGGCCATAAGCTTGTGCAGGCTCCGGGCGACGGTCTCGGTGAGCCGCTCCGCCACGACGTCCTGGCCCACCCCGTCCAGCGCGTGCTCGGCGGCGGCGACGCGCCCGACGACGTCGAGCAGCCGCCCGGCGTACCGGGCGTCCTGGTAGCCGACGAGGTCCGCGGCGAGCATGCCGACGACCTCGGCGGTGCCCGGGCGCAGGCCGAGCGCGTCGACCCGGCGGCGGAGGGCGTCCGGCAGCGGCGGGACCGACAGCATCTCCCCGGCCGCCACCCGGCGGGAGGCGACGAGCCGCTCGACCCGGTCGGGGTCGGCGGCCCAGGCGCGGCCCCAGTCCAGCGCCCGCAGGTTGGCCTCCACGGCGACCCCGTTGAGCTCGACGGCCCGGCGCAGGGTGGCGAGGCCGACCGGGAGGGCACCGGCCTGCAGCGCCGCCCCGAGGACGAGCACGTTGACGTGGGCCGTGTCGCCCAGGAGCACGCGGGCCGTCCGGCCGGCGTCGCCGGCCAGGACCTGGCGGCTGACCGCGCCGAGGCGGGCCGCGACCACGTCGTCGCCCGGGTAGACGGTCGTCGGCTCGGACACCATCCGGCCGGTGGGGGTGCGGCTGGTCGACAGCACGACCCGGGTGGTCGCGGGGTCGCAGGCGGCGAGCACGGGGTCGCTGGCCCCGACCAGGCCGTCGAGGGCGAGCAGGGTCGTGGTCTGCCCGTCCCCGATGAGGTTGGTGGAGGCGGCGTCGCCGCGGGTGAGGACGACGTCGCTGATGACCGGGCCGGCCTTCTGCGACAGGCCGGTCTGGTCCAGGCCCTGCACGCGCCAGCCGTCGAGCATGGCCGCGGTGCCCAGCATCTGGGCGGTGGTGACGACCCCCGTCCCGCCGATGCCGGCGAGCCGGACCCGGACGACGTCCCCGGCGTCGGGCGCGACCGGGTCGGGCAGGTCCCACGGCACCCCGTCGTCGACGGAGGGTGCCGTCGCGCCGGGTAGACCGTCGGAGGGTGCCGTCGCGACGGGAGCCTCGGACGGGTCGACCTCGACCTCCATGAACGACGGGCAGTCGCCCTTGACGCACGAGAAGTCGAGGTTGCAGGAGTCCTGGTCGATCCGGGTGCGCCGGCCGAGCGGGGTGTCCAGCGGCTGCACCGACAGGCAGTTGGACACCGCGCCGCAGTCGCCGCAGCCCTCGCACACCCGCGGGTTGATGGCGATCCGCTTCGTGGGCGTGGCGACCGTCCCGCGCTTGCGGCCCCGGCGGAGCTCGGCGGCGCACGGCTGGTGGTTGACGATCACGGTCACCCCGTCGACGGCGGCCAGCTCGGTCTGCACGTCGACGATGTCGTCGCGGTCGCGGACGGCCACCTCGCGCGGCAGGCCGGTCCGGTCGTAGCCCCTCGCGTCGGGCGTGGTGACGACGACCCGCTCCGCGCCGAGCGCGAGCAGGGTCGTCACGAGGGCCGGGACGCCGATCGAGAAGGTCGCGTCCTGCCCGCCGGTCATGGCGACCGTGTCGTTGTAGAGGATCTTGAAGGTGATCCGGGCGCCCGCGCCGATGGCGGCCTGCACGGCGAGCTGGCCGGAGTGGAAGTACGTGCCGTCGCCGACGTTCTGCACCACGTGCTCGGTCTCGACGAACGGGCTCATCCCGATCCAGTGGGCGCCCTCGTTGCCCATCGCGGTGATGCCGAACGTGTCGCCGACCAGGGCGGGGTCCATGAGCAGGCTCATCCCGTGGCAGCCGGTCCCGGCGCCGACCAGCGTGCCCTCGGGGACCTTGGTCCCCCAGTTGTGCGGGCAGCCGGAGCAGAAGAACGGGGTCCGCTGGGTGGCCAGCGGCAGGAGCGAGCCGACCTCGATGCGCTCCCGGGGAGGCGGGGCGAGACGCTCGGCCAGACGCCGGGACAGCCGTGCCCGCAGCGCGCCGGCGATGGCGTCGGCGTCCATCAGGCCGTACTCGTGGAACAGCTCGGCGCCGGTCTCGTCGTGCTTGCCGACGATGCGCGGCCGCTCCACGGTGTCGTACAGGACTTCCTTGACGAGGCCCTCGAGCGTCGGGTTCTTCTCCTCCACGACGACGATCTCGTCGAGGCCGCGGGCGAACCGGCGCACCATCTCGCGGTCGAACGGCACGGGCATGCGCAGCTGGAGCAGCCGGACGCCGACCGCCGCGAGCTCGGCGTCGGTCGTGAGCCCGAGCCTGCGGAGCGCCTCGCGGGTCTCGTAGTACGTGTAGCCCGTGGCCACGATGCCGACCCACGCGTCGTCGGGGTCGACGACGATCCGGTTGAGCCGGTTGAGGACGCCGTAGCGGTAGGCGAGGTCCTGCCGGACGGTCCGGAACTCCTTCTCCACGGCGATCATGCGGGCGGAGCCGAGGAACACCGCGGACGGGTGCCGCTCGACGGCGTCCCAGCCGTCGGGCATGACCGGGTCCTCGGTGAGGACGGGCAGGTCGACGGTGCCGACGCCGTCGGCGACCGGGGTGACGACCTTCATCGCCGCCCACAGACCGCAGGCCCGGCTGATGGCCACCGCGTGCAGGCCGAGCTCCAGGCACTCCGCCGGGGTGCCGGGGTACAGGATCGGCATGTGCAGGTCGACCAGCGCCGCGTCGCTGCTGGAGGGCATGGTGCTCGACTTCGCCGCCGGGTCGTCGCCGACCAGGGCGACCACGCCGCCGTGCTGCGACGTGCCCGCGAAGACGCCGTGACGGATGGCGTCGGTGGCGCGGTCGAGGCCGGGCGCCTTGCCGTACCAGATGCCGAGGACGCCGTCGTAGAGCGCGTCGGGCCGCGAGGCAGCCAGCTGGGAGCCCATGACGGCCGAGGCGCCGAGCTCCTCGTTGACCGCCGGCTGGTGGACCAGCGGCAGGTCGTCGTGCAGGCGCCGCATCCGCGACACCTCGAGGTCGTACCCCCCGAGCGGGGAGCCGGGGTAGCCGGACAGCAGCGCGGCGGTGCGGAGCCCCGCGGCGCGGTCGCGGCGCAGCTGCTCGACGGGCAGCCGGGCCAGCGCCTGGATGCTCGTCATGACGACCCGGCCCTCGTCCTTGGTGTACCGGTCGTCGAGGCGGTACCCCTCGGTCGTGGCGACCGGCGTCCCCGTGGGCGCCGGCGGGTCGACCCGGGCGCCCGCGGCGTCGCGGGTGTCGGCGGTGTCCGTCATACGTGACCTCCTCGTCGCGTGACGGGATGGTCGCACCCGTGCGGTGCAGCAGCAAGGACTCCGCACGCCGTGCGCCCACGACCCCTCTCCTGCCGCACGAGCGCGAGGCGGACCGCACCCGGTACCGAACGACGCCTCAGACGAGCCCGGCCCGCTGCGCGAGCAGCAGGCCCCCGGTCCCGGCCAGCACGGCGACCGGCGCGGCCACCAGACCGAGGAGCACCACGTGGCGCAGCGGCACCCGGACACCGCCGGCGCGGCACCGGTCGAGCCACAGCAGGGTGGCCAGCGAGCCCCACGGCGTGACGAGCGGCCCCGCGTCGGTGCCGACGAGCAGCGCGGCGAGCCGGGCGGCCGACCCGGCGGCGGCCGGCTCCAGCGCGAGGTAGGCCGGCAGGTTCGTCAGCACGTTGGAGGCCACCGCGGCCGTGGCGGCCAGCCGGAGCAGGTCGGCGGGGCCGTCACCGGTGCCGGCGACCCCGGCGAGCAGGGCCGCGAGCCCGCGGTCGGCCACCGCCTGGACGACGAGGAACAGCCCCGTGGTCAGCAGGACCAGGCGCCACGGCAGCAGCCGGGCACTCAGCAGGTGCCGGGCACGGACGGCGACCACGACGAGCAGCAGCACCGCCGCGGCGCCGGCCGCGACCGCGGGCTCCACCCCCAGGGTGACCGCGGTCCCGACCCCCGCGCAGGCCGCGCCGGCCAGCACGACGAGGAGCCGGTCGGGCGGGCTCACGTGCTCCCGGTCCTCGAACCGCCCGCGCAGCCGGCCCGAGTAGCAGACCAGGAGGAGCCCGACCGTGGCGGCGACCACCGCGGCCGCGGGCAGGGCCATGACGACGACGTAGTGCGCGCCGACGGCGTCGAAGGCGTCGACGGCCAGCAGGTTGGTGAGGTTCGAGACCGGCAGCAGCAGGCTCGCGGTGTTCGCCAGCCACACCACCATGACCGCGAAGGGCAGCACGGGCAGGCCGAGGCGACGGGTGAGGACGACGACGAGCGGCGTGAGCAGGACCGCGGTGGTGTCCAGGCTGACGAGCACCGTGACGGCGACCGCGACCAGCGCGAGCAGCAGGAACAGCACGACGGTGCGGCCCCTCGCGGCGTGGGCGGCCGCGCGGGCGGCGACGTCGAACAGACCGACCCGGTCCGCCAGCTCCGCGACGACGGTGATGCCCACGAGGAACACCAGGACGGGGGCGACCCGGGCGAGCAGGTCCCGGACGTCGGCCGCCGGCAGCAGCCCGGTGACGACGACGAGGGCCCCCGCCACCGACACCCAGCGCCACACGGGCGCCATCAGAGCACCCGCGGCGGGCGGCCGGGCGGCCCGCCCGAGGCGTGGGGCAGGCGCCCGCCGCCGGGGTCGGGGCCAGGTCAGGTGGTCAGAGGGTGACGACGGAGCCGGGCGGCTGCTCGTGGCGGCCGTCGTCGTCGAGCAGCCACGCGCTCGAGCGACCCGCCACCTCCCAGCGGTGCGGCCCCCCGACGAGCGCGGTCCGCTCGTCGACGCCGACCAGCCGGACGCCGTCGGGCAGCTGGTGCCCGGCGAACGCGCCGAGCAGCCGGGCGCCGAAGGCGTCGAAGTGCGGAACCACGGACAGGTGCGGGACGACGCCGAGGCCCTCGACCGGCCCGGACAGCGGGTGGCGGACGTCGGGGACGGCGCCGCCCATCGCCATCGCTCCGGCGCTGCAGCCGGCCAGCGCCGCGCCGCCGCGCCACTCCCGCTCGATCGCCGCCCACACGGCGGTGCCGCGCAGGGTGTCGGCGAGGAAGCGGGGGTTGCCGCCGGACAGGTAGACCAGGCCCGCGCCCGCGACGAGCGACGCCAGGGCCTCGTCGTCGGCGGACACCCGGTCGACGACGGGCACGACCACCTGCTCCACGCCCAGCCGCTCGGCGGCCTCCCGGCCGAGCTGGTGCCAGCGGGCCAGCGACCGCTGCCCCTCGGGCGCGGCGGCGGTGGCGAGCTGGACGAAGCGCGGCGCCCGGCCGGCGAGCAGGGCCGCCTCGACCTCGTGCATGACGGGCAGGTACTCCCCGGACCCGACGAGCGCGACCGGTCCCGGCTGCCCGGGCTCTCCCCAGCTCACCGTCGGCGCCGGGCGGTACCGAAGATCCCGCGGGTGATCTCGCGGCCCAGGGCCGTGCCGGCGGAGCGGAGGAAGCCCCGCACCGCCGGGGAGGCCAGCACCTCCTGCACGGCGCCGCGCTCCTCGCGGGGGGCCCGACGGCGCGGGGCGGGGGTCCGGGTCCCGCGGCGGGCCGGCTCGACGTCGTCCCAGGACTCACCGGGACCGGGGAGCCCGTCCGCGCCCCTGTCCCTGTCCTCGTCCTCGTCCACGTCCTGGTCCGCGGACGACGGCGCACGGCCGCGCGTCCGGTCGGGCGTCCGGCCGCGCGTCCGGTCGGCGGGCACGGCGGTGCCCGAGCCGAGCCGGGCGCTGAGCATCTCGTAGGCGGACTCCCGGTCGACCTCGACGCCGTAGCGGGCCATGAGGGGCGAGGCCGCGACCGCCGAGCCGAGGGCATCGGCAGGCATCGGGGACATCGACCCCTGCGGGGCGCGGAGCATCGTCCAGGCCACCGGCGTGGGGGCGCCGCGCTCCGACAGGACCGTCACCACGGCCTCCCCGGTCCCGAGCGAGGTGAGCAGCGCCCCCAGGTCGTAGCCGGAGGTCGGGAACGTGCTCACGGTGGCCCTGAGCGCCTTGGCGTCGTCCGGGGTGTACGCGCGCAGGGCGTGCTGGACCCGGCTGCCGAGCTGGGCCAGCACGTCGCCCGGCACGTCCTCGGGGGTCTGGGTGACGAAGACGATCCCTACGCCCTTGGACCGGATGAGCCGCACGGTCTGCGTGATCTTCTCGAGGAACGTCTTCGAGGCGCCGGTGAACAGCAGGTGCGCCTCGTCGAAGAAGAACACCAGCTTCGGCCGGTCGAGGTCGCCGACCTCGGGCAAGGACTCGAACAGCTCGGCGAGCAGCCACAGCAGGAAGGTCGAGAACAGGGCGGGCCGGTCCTGCACCTCGGCCAGCTCCAGGCAGGTCACGATCCCCCGGCCCTCGGCGTCGACGCGCAGCAGCTCGGCGGGGTCGAGCTCCGGCTCGCCGAAGAACGCGTCGGCACCCGCGGCGGCGAAGGCGACGAGCTCGCGGAGGATGACGCCCGCGGTGGCCTTGCTGAGGCCGCCCAGGTCCACGAGGTCCGCCTTGCCCTCGTCCGAGACCAGGTGCTGCACGACGGCGCGCAGGTCGGCGAGGTCGAGCAAGGGCAGCCCGGCGGTGTCGGCGTGGTGGAAGACCAGGGCGAGGCTCGAGGTCTGGGTGGCGTTGAGGTCGAGGACCCTGGCGAGCAGGTCGGGCCCGAAGGAGCTGATGCTGGCCCGGACCGGGACACCGGTGCCGAGCCCGCCGAGGGCCAGGAACTCCGTGGGGGACGCGGTGGCCTGCCAGTCCTGGCCGGTCGCCCGGGCACGGGACACGACACCGTCGGACGCGGTGCCGGTGACCGCGATCCCGGACAGGTCGCCCTTGATGTCGGCGAGGAACACCGGCACCCCGGCGGCGCTCAGCTGCTCGGCCATGACCTGCAGCGTCTTGGTCTTGCCCGTGCCGGTGGCCCCGGCGACCAGGCCGTGGCGGGTGAGCATGGACAGCGGGATCCGCACGGGGACGTCAGGGCGGGGCGTGGGGGTGCCGCCGGCGTCGACGAGGAGCGCCCCCAGCTCGAGGGCGGGACCCGCCGTGCCGTAGCCCGCCCGGACCGCCTCGACCTGGGCGGCGTACGGGTCCGTCCCGCCGGAGGGGGCCGCTCCACCGGGGGGAGCCGTGCCCGTGCCTGCCATGAGCCACCCCGTCGTCAGCGCGGCCCGGCCGGTGGGGCCGGGCGTCGTCCGGAGCGTACGGGCGGGCGGGTCCCGGCGCACCGGTCCCGCCCGCCCTGCTCAGATGCTCACGCGCTCGGGCGCGGGATCCGGTCGCGGGGCGACTTCACCGGCACGAACTCCTGGTTGCCGATCGACCCCACCCACTGGCGGGCCTTGTCCGCGTCGCCGGGGGCGAAGGCCAGGCTGAGCATGAGCAGCAGCCGCGCCTTCTGCGCGAGCAGGTCGCCGCCGGCGACGACGTTGCCGCTGCCGCCGGTCACCGACCCGGAGCCCGTCCGGGAGGTGCTGACGAAGACGACGCCGAAGTCGCGGGCGGCCGCCGTCCGGGCCTGGCCCTGGGGGCCGGACACGCCGCCCGCGCCTGTGCCCGCGGTGACGATGCCCTTGACCCCGGCCTGCGCGAACGCGGTGATCGGCTCGCCGCCCGCCTGCTGGTACGTGTAGACGATCTCGGTCCGCGGCAGCGCCGTGACGGGGATGGTCGACAGGTCGAACGGGGTCGCCCAGCTCCGCGGGGTGTCGCACTGCTCGACGCGCGCGGGGGCACGCGCGACCCGGATCGCCGGGCCGTCGATCCAGCCGAGGACGCCGAGCTCCCGGGTCTGGAAGGTGTCCATCCGCGTGGTGCTGGTCTTGGTGACGTCGCGGGCGGCGTGGAACTCGTCGTTGAGCATGAGGACGGTGCCGAAGCAGAAGGTCTTCTGGCTCGCGGCGAGGCTGATCGCGTTGAACAGGTTCGCGGGGCCGTCGGCGCCGATCACCTGCGGGCCATCGACGGTCCCGGCCGCCCAGGGGCGCATGGCGCCGGTGAGGACGACCGGCTTGCGGCTCTGCACCGTGAGGTCGAGCCAGTAGGCGAACTCCTCCATGGTGTCGGTACCGGTGGTGACGACCACGCCGTCGGCCGTCCTCAGCGCGGCCTCGACGGCGGCGGTCAGCTCGTAGAACTGCGGGATCGTGTAGCCGCCGGAGCCGCTGTTGCCGAACTGGACGGTGCTGACGTCGGCCAGGGCACCGACCTCGGGCTGGATCTGGCCCACCAGGGTGCCGATCGGGATCTGTCCGGCCCGGTAGTTCGTGAAGTCGCTGCGCGTGGGCGCGACGCCGGCGATGGTGCCGCCCGTGCCGATCACGGTGACCTTCGGCTTCGTCGCGGCGGCCGCCTGGACGGCGGTGGTGTACGCCGCGCTCTGGACGGTGGGTCCCTGGACGACGGGTGCCGCACCGACGACCGCGTCGGTGACGGGCGGCGCGGTGCTCGCCGTGTCCCTGGTCCCCGTGGCCCCTGTCGTGCCGGTGGGTCCGAGGAGCAGGGCGACGGCGAGGGCACCGGCGGTGCCGGCGGCGGCGAGCGGGAGCAGCCGCCCGTACCCGGACGGGCGGGCGGGGGTGATGACGGCCACGTGGGGGCCTCTCTGCTGGGGCGGGTCGGGACGCCCGACTGTCCCGACCCGACCGACCCCCCGGGTTACGTCCCGGTGACGATCGCGTGACCCGGCGTCACGACGCCCCGGTCACCCGTCGACGACGGTGGCCGCGGCCGTCGCGTGCCGCAGCTCGACCGCGACCCGCTCGGCCTGCCGGGTGGCGCTGCACATGGCGCTCGAGACCTCCTGGGTCGCGGCCGTCTGCTCGGTGACGGCCTCCTCGATCGTCCGCTGGGCCGCCACCACCTCGCCCATGACGGCGCGGATGCGGGCGACGACGGCCGCGGTGCCGGAGACCTCCACGCGGACCACGTCCACGACGCGGCTGATCTCGTCGGTGGCGCCCGAGGTCTCCCGTGCCAGCGCCTTGACCTCCTCGGCGACGACGGCGAAGCCGCGGCCGGCGTCCCCGGCGCGCGCTGCCTCGATGGTGGCGTTGAGGGCGAGCAGGTTGGTCTGGGCGGCGACCCCGTTGATCCGGACGGCGATGGCCTCGATCTCCGCCATCGTGCCGGTCAGCCGGGCCATGGTGTCCACCGACTCCTGGGAGCGGCTGTCGGCGTCCAGCGCGGTCGCGGAGGCCTGGCCGGCCGCTGCGGCGATGGCGCCGATGGAGCCGCGCAGGTCGTCGAGGACCCCGGTGGCGGTGGCGACGTCGCGGCTCAGGGTCGCCCCGGCCTCCTCCACCTCGACCATCCGGGCGGCCACGTCGGCGGCGCGGGCGCGGCCGGCCTCCAGCCGGAGCGCCTGCCGCTCGGCCGACTGCTCCCGCTCGGCCGCCTGGACGGCGAGGTGCTGGGCCCGGTCCTGCTGCGCGCGGAGGGCCTCGGACCGCCGGACGGCCTCGGCCTGCTCCGCGAAGCGCCACCCGAAGGCCAGGGCGGCGGCCTGGGCCAGGAGGAACGCGGCGTGCAGCGCGGCGTACGGCAGCGGGTGCTCCTGGGCGTGGTGCCCGGAGAACACCGCGTCGGGGGCGACGAGCGCCATGGCCGAGTGGTGCAGGGCGACGTAGCCCACGGCCGTGAGGAAGGGCGCCCACGACTGGTACAGCGCGACGACCACGAGGAACACGTAGAACGAGATGTGCAGGTCGGTGAGCCCGCCCCCGGCGTGCACGAGCACGCTCGCGCCCAGCATGAGGGCGAGGCTCACGGTGCTGCTGCGGACCACCTGGCTGCCCGCCAGACGGGCCAGCAGGAGCAGGGGCAGCACGGCCGCGAGCTCCAGCCACACCATGACCTCCCCGACCCCGCGCAGCAGCACGAGCAGGAGCAGCAGCGGGACCTGGACGGTGGCGACACCGAGGATGACGCGGTGCCGGGCGAGGAACACGTCCTCGGTGAGCGGGACGCCCTTGGGCAGCCAGCCGGAGGCCGGGACACTCGTCGGGGGTGCGAGCGGGGTCGTCATGGTCGTGTCAGCGGTCCTTCTGCGTGACGGTCGGGAAGGCGCCCACGACCTCGGGGAGCGCGGGCGTGCTCCGGACCTGGGCGGGGACCCGCGCGGTGACGTGGGTCGGCACCTGGGCGGGGACCCGGGGGCCGGGGCCCGCGGCGGCCACGGGCGGGGCGGCGGCGTCGACCGAGGCCTGCACGCTCAGCAGGTCGGCCAGCGTGAGGTTCTCCGCCTCCAGCAGCGCGCCGGCGACGGCGTCGAGCAGCACCCGGTGGGTGGCGAGCAGGGTGAAGGCGTCCTCGTGGGCGGCGGCGAGCAGCTCCTCGGCCACCTCGCGGACCTCGGTGGCGACCTGCCCGCCCATCCTGACCGTGTCGTCGTCGACGAGCAGGTAGCCGTGGCGGCTCATGCCGTACTTCGTCACCATCGCCAGGGCCCGGCGGCTCGCGGAGTCCAGGTCGCCGTGGGCGCCCTGCGTGAACTCCCCGTCCAGGAGCAGCTCCTCGGCCGCGCGGCCGCCCATGGCCACGCGCAGGTCGGCGAGCGCCCTGCGTCGGGTGAGGAAGGAGTCGTCGTTGCCGCTCATCCACGTCACGCCGCCGGCGGGGCCGCGCGGCACGATGGAGACCTGCACCGGGTCGTCGGCGTCCTCCAGCAGCAGCGCGGTGAGGGCGTGCCCGGCCTCGTGCCAGGCCGTGATGCGGCGGTCGTGCTCGGTGACCAGCGCCGACGTGCGGGCCCGGCCGAGGGCGACCGTGGCGACGGCGGCGTCCAGGCAGTCGGCGCCGACCTGGACCAGCCCGCGGCGGGCGGCCTCCATGCAGGCCTCGTTGACGACCTGGGCGAGCTCGGCGCCGCTCATGCCGGGGGTGCGGCGGGCGACCGAGACCAGGTCGACGTCGTCGGCCATGGGGCGCGACGCCGCGTGGACCTCGAGGATCTGGGTGCGGCCGCGCCGGTCCGGGGCGGGGACCTGCACCTGGCGGTCGAGCCGGCCGGGACGGGTGAGCGCCGGGTCGAGGACGTCGGCCCGGTTGGTGGCGGCCAGGACGATGATGCGGTGGTCGGTGTCGAAGCCGTCCATCTCGTTGAGCATGGAGATGAGCGTGTTCTCGCGCTCGGTGTCGGCGCCGGAGTGCCCCGGGCCCTCCGAGCGGGCCCGGCCGATGGCGTCGATCTCGTCGATGAAGATGATGCCGCCCTCGGACTCGCGGGCCCGGTCGAACAGGTCGCGGACCCGGCGGGCACCGACACCGGCGAAGGTCTCGACGAAGTCGCTGCCGGCCAGCGGGAAGAACGGCACGCCGGCCTCGCCGGCGACGGCCCGGGCGAGCAGCGTCTTGCCGGTGCCGGGAGGACCGACGAGCAGCGCGCCGCGCGGGGGCTTCGCGCCGACCCGGGTGAAGCGCTCGCCGTCCTTGAGGAACTCCACGAGCTCCTTCATCTCGGTGACCGCCTCCTCGCAGCCGGCCACGTCGCTGAAGCGGGCGCTGGGGACGCCGTCGACCTGCTCGCCGCGCGTGCCCTTGAGCCGCACCCCGGACAGGCCGCCGCTGCGGACGCCCCACACCAGGCCGCCGACCAGCAGCACCATGACGACGAGCGGGAGCAGGCTGTCCAGCAGGCCGGGAGGACGGACGGGGTCGGTCTCCACCTCGACGCCGGCCTCGACCAGGTCGGCGGTGAGCTCGTCGGCGTAGGCGCCCGGGAACCCCGAGGCGAGCGTGCGGCCGTCGGCAAGGGTGAGCACGACCTCCGCGGCCGCCTCGTCGAGGACGGCGGTGGTGACGTCCCCGTCCTCGACGGCCTCGACGGCGCGGGACAGGGGGACGCGGTCCGGCGCGGGAGGAGCGAGCTCCCCGTGGACGACGACGGCGGACGTGACGGCGGTGACCACGGCGGCACCGGACAGCAGGAGCAGCCGGCGGCGGGCGGTCCGGGAGCGGCGGGCACGGGTGCTGGGCATGGCGGGGCATCGGCACCTGCCCGCCGGTCCTGGAGCACTCCGGAGCACCCGGGAGGACTCCGCGGCGCCAGGGGAGGGTGGTCCGATCGGGCGCACCGGCGGCGGCGGCCCTACGGCTGACCCGCCCGCGTGCCGTCTGCCACGGGGACGGGCAGGCCCAGAGGCGTGCCGGAGAGGGGGGACCGTGACCGAGGTCTGCGCGATGCCCGGTGACGCCGACCTGGACCTGGACCTGGCCGGGCTGCTGCTCGGCGCCGTGGTCCGGGTCGACGACCGCTTCCTGCTGCACGCCCGGGGCGGCACCGGCCGCTACCGCAGCGAGGGCCGGGTGGTCGTCACCGAGGACGAGCCGGTGCGGGACATCACCCTGTCCTTCGCCATGGCCGACCCGCCCGACGCCCCCGGGGCGACCGACCTCACGTACACGGTGCTCATGGGCTGGCGCGACCGCGGCGCCCGGCTGCGGCTGATCGGCGCCCCGGGCCGGCAGGTCGTCCTGTTCGAGCCGGGCGGCTTCGCCGTGCCGCTGGCCACGGCGGCCCAGCGGGTGGGCTGAGGCTCCTCAGCCCATGCCGAGGCGGGCCAGCGGCTCGACCAGCTCCCGCTCCTCGTAGGACAGGTGCGACAGCAGGGTGTCGCTGAGCAGGTCGACCGCGGCGCGCAGGTCCGCCATGCCGTCCGGGACGGCGACGAAGCCGACCAGGGCCCGGTCGACGCCCTCGAGCACGTCGTGGATGGCGTGGTGCTCCTCCTCCAGCCGGTCGACCACGGGCGCCAGCCGCGGGTCGGCCGAGCGGAGGTGGGGGAACATGCTCTGGTCCTCGATCGTGTGGTGCGTGGTGACGACCCGGCAGTAGCTCTCGCAGTAGGTGCCGAGGGTCCACTTGTTCTGCCGGATGGTCATGGTCGCGATGTGCGAGCGGGCGGCCCCGGCGTCGAGCGTGCCGGCGGCGACCTGCTCGACGAGGTCCTGCAGGTGCTCGAGCTCGGTGCGCAGGCGGTCGTGGACGTCGACGAGGTGCTGGCCGCTGGCCTGCTCGTGACGGGTGTACGTGCGGCCCTCCTCCGGCGCCGGGCCGGTCGGGCGGGCGCCCTCGTCCCACACCTGGACGCTGCTGCGGCGGACGCCGGGGTCGGGGGTGGGGACGACGCCGAGCGCGGGGACGACGGCCGGCCGGGGCGCGGCCCGTCCCCCGGTGACGGCGGCCGAGCGGTCCTGGCGCGGGACGTGGGCCACGGGCTGCTCCGGGACGCCCTGGTCAGCGTGGGCGGCCTGCACGGCGTGGGCTCCGTGGTCTCCGTGGTCGGGGTCGTCGGGCCCGGGCCTCGGCGCGCTGCGCTCGGCCTCGACGAGCTCGCGGACGGCGGGGGCGACCTCGGCGGCGAAGGTGCGCAGCACGTCGGGGTCGTCGCCGGCGAGGACGAAGCCGCTCACCCCGTCCGCCAGCGTCATCCCGGCGAGCTCCTCGGCCCACTGCCCGGGCGGGCCGGCGAGCGGGCCGCGGGACCTGGTCGAGAACGAGCCGCTGACGTTGAGCAGGCGGCGGACGTCCGCCGGCGACCGCCCCGCCCCCGCGGCGGCCTCGTCGACGACCTCGTTGCCGCGGGCCAGGTCGCCCGGCTGCAGGTAGCCCAGCGACGGCAGCCAGCCGTCCGCCCGGCGGCCGGTCAGGCGGAGCATCCGCGGCCTGTACGCGCCGAGCCAGATCCCGACGTCGTGCGCCGGGGCCGGCCCGCGCTTGGCCCCGACCACCCGGTGGTGGCGCCCCTCGACCCGCACCCCGCCGCGGGCGCCGGCGTCCCACACCTGGCGGACGACGTCGATCGCCTCCTCGAGCGCCTCGACCGCCTCGCCGGGCCCGAGCCGCCGGGCGCCCATCGCCTCGATGGCGTCCCAGAACGCGCCCGCGCCGAGGCCGAGCTCGACCCGGCCGCCGCTCAGCAGGTCGAGGCTGGCCACGCTGCGGGCGAGGACGGCGGGCGGACGCAGCGGCAGGTTGGTGACGTTCGCCGCCAGCCGGACGCGGTCGGTGCGGGCGGCCAGGTACGACAGCAGCGTCCAGGTGTCGAGGAACGACGGCTGGTACGGGTGGTCCTGGACGGTGACGAGGTCGAGCCCGACCTGCTCCGACAGCACGGCGAGCTGGACGACCTGCCCGGGGGCTGCCGCGGAGGGCGTGAGGAAGGAGCCGAACAGGAGGTCGTGGCCGTAGTCGGGCATGACGCAATCGTATTCCACGCAGACGTTCTGCGCGACCACCTGTCGTCGTGGGCGACGGTATGCTCGGACGATGACGGACGACCACGACGGCCCGCTGGACTCCGACCTGGGGTGGACGCTCGGCGTGGTCCTGCGCGAGTACCTGCGGGTGACCGACGGGGTCGTCGACGACCTGCCGGGCGGACCGCGGGGCTACCAGCTGCTCGCCGCGGCGGCGCAGGGGCAGGGCCGCAACCAGGGGGCGCTCGCGGCCCGGCTGGGCATCGACCGGACCGTCCTCACCTACCTGGTCGACGACCTGGAGGAGGCGGGCCTGGTCCTCAGGCGGCCCGACCCGGTGGACCGGCGCTCACGGCTGGTCGAGGCGACGGAGGAGGGGCGGCGCACCCTGGCCGGCCACGAGGTGGCCGTCGCGCGGGCCGAGCAGCACGTGCTCGGGGCCCTGCCCGCCGGGGACGCCGAGACCTTCCGCCGCCTGCTGCGGACGCTGGCCTGCAGCACCGCCGACCGGGCGGGCGTCGACGACATGTGCCAGGTGGTCCAGGCGACGACCGGGGGCGCGACCGGCCCTGGCACCACGGCGACCCGCGGGACGGCGGGCGACCGGGGCGCCGCCCGGGGC
>NZ_JBBEOI010000036.1 GCF_037860755.1 Aquipuribacter hungaricus
CGCCCCGGCGAGGGGGGCGGGGCGGGGCGGGCGCCGCCGCCCGCTCCCCGGTCACCACGTGCGCATCCTCCCAGAGCCGGGTCGCGCGCCCGGCGGCGCGGCTCCATGATCACGCCATGGCAGAGGCGTCGCGCTCGGAGGGCACCCATCCCGGCGACCCGGAGGACCGGGAGCGCTCGGCGGCGCAGAGCGGGTCGAACGACGGGGACATCACCGACAACGTCCCCCCGCCGGAGGACACCCGGGCGATGCGCTGGCTGCGGCTGGCCGAGGACGGCGTCTACTACGTCATGGGCGTGGTGCTGCTCGTCGCCGCGGCCGTCGTCGTCTTCTTCGCCCTGGGCAACTTCGCCGCCGTCGTCACGGGCGAGACCGAGACGGCCATGCTCGAGGTGCTCGACGCGCTGCTGCTGGTCTTCATCTTCGTCGAGCTGCTCTACGCGGTCCGGGTCACCATCGCCCGGCACGAGATCGCCGCGGAGCCGTTCCTGCTCATCGGCGTCATCGCCTCCATCAAGGAGATCGTCGTGCTGAGCGTGGAGGCCGCCGGGGCGGTCGGCGACGGGCCGCTGTTCGCCGACCGGGTCGTCCTCGTCGGCGTGCTGGGCGGGGTCGTGCTCGGGCTGTGCCTGGCGATCCTCCTGCTGCGGCGCTCGCAGACCTACCCCTCGGAGTAGGCCGCCCGCAGGTACCGCCGCGCGCCGCCGTCGTCGAGCCCGCCCCGCGCAGGGGCCCCGAAGGTCTCGACCAGGCCCCGGGCCACCACGCCGGCGTAGCGCGACGACGGCGGGCCGGGCGGGACTGCCGCGGGCGCCGGCGCGGTGAACGTCAGCGCCGGCTCCCCGTCCAGTGCGCCGACCACGACGAGGCGGCCGTACCAGCCCTCGTCGAGCACGGCGCCGCCGTCGGCGAGCACCCGGTCCGGCCACGGTGCGGCCAGGCGCGCGGTGCCGCCGTTCTCCAGGTGCACCACCTCCAGGTACTGCCGCAGCGTCACCCGCCAGGCCCGCGCGAGCACCCCCGGGCCGTGGCCGTCGGGGTCCCAGAACGCCACGCCGCCGCCGCCCCACTGCGGGGCGTCGTGGCCGAACCGGAGCCGGCCGGGCAGCACCACCGGTCGCTCGGCGGAGGCCGGGGCGGTGCCGGGCCCGCCGGGGTAGGTCCGGTCGAGCCCCGCCACGGTGCCCCCGAGCAGGTAGACCTCGAACCGCTCGCGCAGCAGGTTGGAGCCGTAGGAGACGTACCAGACGTGCGACGGGTCGGCCGGGGGAGCGCCCGGTGCCGCTGCCGCGGCGGCGGCCCCCGACCTCGTCGTGGCGGCGCGCAGGTCGGTGACCGCCGGTGCCGCGAGCACCTGCTCGACGGCGGTCAGGGCCGCCCGCCCCGCAGCACGGCGAGCGTCTCCTCGTGCAGCGCCCCGTTGGTCGCCACGGCGTCCGCTCCCCAGGGCCCGTCCGTGCCGTCCAGCGAGGTGAAGCGCCCGCCGGCCTCGGTGACGATGGGCACGAGCGCCGCCATGTCGTGCAGCGCGAGCTCCGGCTCGCAGGCCACGTCGACGGCGCCCTCGGCGAGCATCATGTAGGACCAGAAGTCGCCGTAGGCGCGGGTCCGCCAGCAGCGCCGGGTGAGGTCGAGGAACCCGGGCAGCAGGCCGCGCTCCTCCCAGCCGGACAGCGAGGAGTACGACAGCGACGCGTCGGACAGGTGGTCGACCGAGGACACGTGCAGCTGGCGCGCGGAGCTCAGGCTGCGCCCGGTGAAGGCGCCCGTGCCCGCCGCGGCCCACCAGCGCCGGCCCAGCGCCGGGGCCGACACGACGCCGACCATGGGGGTCCGGTCGTCCACGAGCGCCACCAGGGTCGCCCACACCGGGACGCCGCGGACGAAGTTCTTGGTGCCGTCGATCGGGTCGACGACCCACTGCCGGCGACCGTGGCCGGTGGCGCCCATCTCCTCCCCGACGACCATGTCGCGGGAGCGGGTGCGCTGCAGCATCGACCTGATCGCGCGCTCGGCGTCGGTGTCGGCCTCGGTGACCGGGGTGAGGTCGGGCTTGGTCGAGACCTGCAGGTCGGCCGCGCCGAAGCGCGCCAGCGTGAGGGCGTCGACCTGGTCGACGATGGACATCGCCAGGCGGAGGTCGTCGTCCCAGCTCTGGCCCATGCCCCCGAGACTACGGCGCCCACCTACCCTTGCCGGGTGAGCGAACCGAGCGCGGCGGGCGCCCCCGACCCCGACCACCAGCCGGCGCGGTGGGCCTCCCGCCTGGGCGAGGCCGAGCGGGCCTCGGTGCTGCGGGCGTTCCTCGGACCCGACGGCCGGCTGGTGCGGATCCCGGCCAAGCACACCAAGCGCCTCGTCGTCCTCGACCTGCTCGCCCAGGAGTTCGTCCCCGGCGAGCGGTACACCGAGACCGAGGTCAACAACCGGCTGCGGCCCTTCCACGACGACGTCGCGGCGCTGCGCCGGTACCTGGTGGAGAACCTGTTCCTCGCCCGCGAGGCGGGCGTCTACTGGCGCACCGGCGGGTCGGTCGAGCTCGAGGTCTAGGCCCGCGCGGCGTCAGACCCGCTCGCGCTCCCGCTCGCCGGGCTCGGCCTCGCCGCGGACCGCGCGCAGCAGGCGGCGGAAGCTGTCGAGCCGGTCCGGGGAGGCGTGGCCGCCGGCGACCCAGGCGTCCAGGCCGCACTCGTCCTCGTCGTGCGTGCAGCCGCGCGGGCACTCCTCGGTGCCGCCGGCCAGGTCGGCGAACCCGCCGAGGAGCGTCTCCGCGCCGACGTGCGCCAGGCCGAAGGACCGGATGCCGGGGGTGTCCACGGCCCAGCCGCCGGCGGCCAGCGGCAGCACGACCGACGCGGTCGAGGTGTGCCGCCCCTTGCCCGTGGTGCCCGACACCAGGCTGGTGGCCCGCCCGGCGCCGGGGGACAGCTCGTTGACCAGCGTGGACTTGCCGACGCCGGAGGGGCCGATGATCGCCGTCACCCGCCCGGCCAGAGCGGCGCGGACGTCGTCCAGGCCCCGCCAGCCGCGCGAGGTCACCGACACCGAGCGGAGCCCGAAGTCGGCGTACGCCGCGAGCAGCCGGGCGGGGTCGGCGAGGTCGGTCTTGGTGACGACGAGCAGCGGGTCGATCCCGGCGTCCCAGGCCGCGACCAGGGCGCGGTCGACCAGGCGGGGGTTGGGCTCGGGGTCCGCCGCCGCGACCACCAGGCAGACCTGGTCGGCGTTGGCGACGACGACGCGCTCGACGGGGTCGGTGTCGTCGGCGCTGCGCCGCAGCGCCGAGCTGCGGGGCTCCACGCGGACGAGCCGCGACAGGGAGTCCGTGGTGCCGGAGGTGTCGCCGACCAGGCCGACGACGTCGCCGACGGCGACCCCCGACGGCCGGATCTCGCGGGCGCGCACCGCGGTGACGACGACCGCGTCCGGGTCCGCGGGCTCGCCGTGGGCCGGGGCGGGGACCAGGCAGGTGTAGCGGCCCCGGTCGATGGTCGTCACCCAGCCCGGCACCGCGTCGTCGTGCGCGGGCCGGTCCTTGGTCCGCGGCCGGGTGCCCCGGCGCGGGGGCCGGGCCCGGGCGTCGGTCTCGTCCCAGGAGGCGGTGCTGCGGCGCCGGACCACGTCAGCGGGCGGGCGCGGCGGCGACCATGGCGTCCCACATGCCGACGAAGTCCGGGAGCGTCTTGGCGGTGGTGCCGACGTCCTCGACGAGCACGCCGGGCACGCGCAGGCCGATGACGGCGCCGGTCGTGGCCATCCGGTGGTCGGCGTAGCTGCGCCACACCCCGCCGTGCAGCGGGCGCGGCGTGATCCGCAGGCCGTCCTCTAGCACGTCGACCTCGCCGCCCAGGCCGCGGACCTCCGCCGCGAGCGCCTCGAGCCGGTCGGTCTCGTGCCCGCGCAGGTGCCCGATCCCGCGCAGCCGGCTCGGCGACACCGCGAGGGCGGCGAGACCGACGACGGTCGGCGCGATCTCGCCCGCGTCGTGCAGGTCGAGGTCGACGCCGTACACCTCGCCCTCGTGGGTGACGGTGAGCCCGTCCTGCTCCAGGCGGACGTCGGCGCCCATCGCGTCGAGCACGTCGCGCAGGGTGTCGCCGGCCTGGGTGGTCTGCTGCGGCCAGCCGGGCACGCGGACCTGCCCGCCGGTGGCCAGCGCCGCGGCGAGGAACGGCCCCGCGTTGGACAGGTCAGGCTCGACGTCGACGTCCAGGCCGCCGACCGGGCCGGGGGAGACCCGCCACACCAGGTCCTCGGAGTCGTCGACGACCACGCCGACGTCGCGCAGGTTCTCCACCGTCATCCGCACGTGGGGCCGCGAGGGCACCTCGTCGCCGACGTGGCGGACCACGAGCCCCTCGCGCATCCGGGCCCCGGCGAGCAGCAGGCCGGACAGGAACTGGCTCGACGCGCCCGCGTCGAGGCTGACCTCGCCGCCGCGGGGGACCCGGGCGGCGCGCACCGTGGCGGGGAAGAAGCCTGCGGTGTCCTCGACCTCGGCGCCCGCGTCGCGCAGCGCCTGCAGCAGCGGCGCGATCGGGCGCTCGTGCAGGCGCGGGTCGCCGCTGAGCCGCGCGGCGCGGCCGCTGACGGCGACGACCGCCGGCAGGAAGCGCATGACCGTGCCGGCCAGGCCGCAGTCGATCTCGACGGGCTCCTGCGGCTCCGGCACCGTCGCGGGGTCAGGGCGCGGCAGCGGGGTGACGAGCCAGTCCGCGACCCCGCCGGAGGGCGTCTCGCCGTCGCGCACCTCGGCGCCGAGCGAGCGCAGGGCCTCCGCCATGAGCAGCGTGTCCCGCGAGCGCAGCGGGGCGCGCAGCCGCGACGGCTCGTCGGCCAGCGCCGCGAGGACCAGGTAGCGGTTAGTGAGGGACTTGGACCCTGGGAGCCGGACCGTCGCGGTGACGGGCCGCCCGGGGGTGGGTGCCGCCCAGCCCGCCGGGGTGGGGCCGGAGGGGGAGGACGGGGTGGGGACGGGAGGAGTCATGCCTTTCTCAGGCCGCGGCCTTCGCCCCGTCCCGCCGGCGCTCGAGCCGGGCCTCCGCCTTCTCGGCCTTGGCCTGCGCCCGCAGCGCCACGGCCTCGACCTTGGCCATCTGCTTGGTCTGCTCGCGCGCCTGCTTCTCCGCGATCCGGCCGGACCTGCGGCTGGCCTTGCGGGTGGCGACCGCGACGTCCTGCGCCTCCTCGGCCTGCTTGACCTTCTTGGGGGTCTTCGCGTGCGCGCGGGGGGCGTCGACGGTGAGCAGCAGCCCCGCCAGCAGGCCGGCGTTCTTGAGGAACTGGGTGCGCTGCGCGGGCTGCTCGGCCTTGGGGTACTCCCAGAACGCGTGCCCGGCGACGGTCGTGGGGACCAGCGAGCCGGCCAGCGCCAGCGCCGACGTGCGCGGTGCCGCCCCGGTGGCCAGACCGAGGCCGCCGGCCACCATCACCCCGCCGTTGATGCGCGCGGCCAGCAGCGGGTCGTCCGGGGTCCCGAACCGCTCGGCCGCCGCGTAAACGAGACCGGCCGCCAGCTTGGCGCGGGGCTCGGGGTTGCGGAGGGCGTCGATGCCGGAGTTGACGAACACGGCGGCGAGGAGGGGGCGTGCGATCCGTCGGAACATGCGGGCCATCCTGCCCGTCGCCGCCCCCGCGCGCGACGTCTCGGTGCAGACGGGGCGTGGTCGCGCCGCTGTCCGGCCTGTCGCCCCGCGGTGGCAGGCTGCGGGCATGTGCGGTCGGTACGCGGCGAGCAGGAACCCCGACGACCTCGTCGAGGAGGTGTCCGCCGCCGGGCTGCCGCTCGCGCCGCTGGCCGCCGCGGACCGCGAGGCGCTGCACCCGTCGTTCAACGTGGCGCCGACCCAGGACGTCGCCGTCGTGCTCGCCCCCCGCCCTCCCGCAGGCGCGGGTGCGGCTGCAGGTGCTGACGGCAAGGACGCCACCGAGGACGGCCCCGCCGTGCCCGCGGCGCGGCTGCGCCCGATGCGCTGGGGGCTGGTCCCGTCCTGGGCCAAGGACCCCAAGGTCGGCAACCGGATGATCAACGCCCGGGTGGAGACGGTCGGGGAGAAGCCGGCGTTCCGCTCGCTCGTGGCCTCGCGCCGCTGCCTGCTGCCCGCCGACGGCTGGTTCGAGTGGCAGACCGTGCCCGCCGACCGCAGCCCGACGGGGAAGGCGCGCAAGCAGCCGTTCTTCATGGCACCGCCCGGCGGCGGGCTCGTCGGCCTGGCGGGGCTGTACTCGTGGTGGCGCGACAGGGACGTCGCCGACGACGAGGACCCCGCCGCCTGGCTGGGCACGGTGACGGTGCTCACCACCGACGCCGAGCCCGCGCTGCAGGCCGTGCACGACCGGATGCCCGTCGTGCTGCCGCCCGAGCACTGGCAGGAGTGGGTCTCGCGCGACGTGCCCGGTGACGAGGCGCTGGCCCTGCTGCGGTCCCTGCCGGAGGGCCGGTTCGCGGCCGTGCCCGTGCAGGCGGCGGTCGGCAACGTGCGCAACGACTCCCCGGCCCTGCTGCAGCGCCCCGACGACGCCGAGCTCGCCGGCGTCGTCGACCCGACCACCGGCCAGCTGTTCGGCTGAGCCCCGCGCGCCGGGTCGCCGCGGACCCTGGGCCCCGGGGACCCGGGGAACAGCACCCCCGGGGTCGCTGTTGTGACATCCGTGATGCTCACCCTGGACCCGCACGAGGGCCCCGCCGCCCAGGTCTGCGGTACCGCCACCCAGATCGGCGGTATCCCCCTGCGGCGGATAGCCTCGCCTGTCATGGCCGAGGACACCGACCGGGCTCCCGAGGAGACCGCCGAGCAGCGACGCGAGCGCTTCGAGGCCGACGCGCTGCAGTACGTCGACCAGCTGTACTCCGCCGCGCTGCGGATGACGCGCAACGCCAGCGACGCCGAGGACCTCGTGCAGGAGGCCTTCGCCAAGGCGTTCGCGGCGTTCCACCAGTACCGCCCGGGGACCAACCTCAAGGCGTGGCTGTACCGCATCCTGACGAACGCGTACATCAACAGCTACCGCAAGAAGCAGCGCCAGCCGCAGCAGCAGCAGACCGACGAGATCGCGGACTGGCAGCTGGCGCGGGCGGAGTCCCACACCTCCTCGGGCCTGCGCTCGGCCGAGGTGGAGGCGCTGGACGCGCTGCCGGACTCCGACGTCAAGGAGGCCCTGCAGTCCATCCCCGAGGACTTCCGCATGGCCGTCTACTACGCGGACGTCGAGGGCTTCTCCTACAAGGAGATCGCCGAGATCATGGGCACGCCGATCGGGACGGTGATGTCCCGGCTCCACCGTGGTCGCCGCCAGCTGCGCGAGCTGCTGACGGACTACGCGCTGGAGCGCGGCTTCATCCGCGACACACCCGTCGTGGCCGAGGGCACGAGCCCGGTGGAGGTGACCCGGTGAGCTGCGGCAACCCCCACGAGACCGACTGCGGCGACGCGCTGGACAAGCTGTACGAGTTCATCGACGGCGAGCTGACCCCGGACGTCAAGCACCAGATCTCCCACCACCTCGAGGAGTGCGCGCCCTGCCTCGACCAGGCGGACATCGAGCGGGCCATCAAGGCGCTCGTGTCCCGCACCTGCACCGACCAGGCCCCGGGCGGGCTGCGCGAGCGCATCCTGTCCCGCCTCGACGAGGCCCGGCACAGCGTCAGCGAGGCCTGAGCCCCGCACGGCGCTCCTCGCAGGACCTGCACCAGCACCGCCCGGCACGCGCGAGGGCCCGGCGACCGTCATGGTCGCCGGGCCCTCGCGCTGTGCGGCCACGCCTCAGGCGTTGGGCTTCTTGCCGTGGTTCGCGCCGTTCTTCTTCCGCGCGCGACGCTTGCGACCTCGCTTGCTCATCCGGGCCTCCTCCCTCGCTCGTGCGGAGCGCGTCCTGCCGACGCGCCCGTGTCCGGCACGATGGTCCCATGGAAGAAGTGCGCGCGGAGATGGTGGCCAACGTCCTGTCCGTCAACGTGGCCCTGGGCGACGTCGTCGGCACCGCCAACGAGCTCGTGCTCCTGGAGTCCATGAAGATGGAGATCCCGGTGCTGCCGGAGACCGGCGGCCGGGTCGCCCGGGTCGCCGTCGAGGCCGGCGACGTGGTCCAGGAGGGCGACCTGCTCGTCGTCCTCGACTGAGGACGCGCGGCGGGTCTAGCCTTCCCCCACCGGTGACGGGGGGTGGTGACGACGGTGCAGCCGACCGCTGGTCCTGACCGCGCCGCGGTGGAGGCGCTGGCCCGCGACGTGGTCGCGCTGGTGTCCCCGGGGGAGCTGCCGCTCTTCCGGGCCACCGCCGAGGCCTACTTCGCCGACCCCGGGCGGGCGCCGGCCGTCCGCGGTCGCACCGACGAGGAGCTCGGTTTCGGGGTCGAGACCGCCGTCGCGCTGGTGGGGCCCTTCGCCCTGGACCTCGTCCGCAAGGTCCTCACCTCCCTGACCGAGAAGGTCGGCGACGCGCTCGCCGAGGCTGTGGCCGCCCGCCTGGCCCGCCGCGTCGGTCCCGCCACGCCGCCCACGGCGCCCGGGACACCGGACGACGGCGGCACGCCGGGACGGCCGGAGGCCTTCGACCCCGCGCAGCTCGCGCTGGTGCGGCAGGTCGCCCGTGAGGAGGCCGGCCGGCTGGCCGTGCCGCCCGAGCAGGCGAGCCGGCTGGCCGACGCCGTCGTCGCCACGATCGCCACCCGGGGCTGAGGACGTGGCGGGGCCGGGGGTGCTGCCCGGCCACGCCCCCGGTCCAGGCTCGTCCCGGCGCACGGACGCCGCCCTGTCGCCGCGTGCGCTGCCCTCGGACACCTCGGTCCGGTTCCTCCTGCTGCTGGCGGCCGTGGCCTCCGCGAGCCTCTTCCTGTTCAGCTCCCTCTGGTCCACGGTCCGCGGCCAGGCCTTCCTCGGCACGCTCGTCGGCTGCGGCACCGGGCTCGGCGACCTGGCGGCGGGGTCGGTCGCCGACACCGCGCTGGTGCTCCAGGAGCAGGCCGGCTGCCGCTCCGGCCTGGAGCGCGAGCAGGCGGTCTCCGCGCTGGCCGGTACCGCGCTCGTCCTGCTGCTCGGCTGGCTGGGCTACCGCGTCCTCCCGAGGTGGCGGGTCCGGCGGGCCCGGCTGGTCCGCCTCGACGAGGTCGACGGGGCCGCGCTCCACGGCGCGGTCGCCGTCCTGGCGCACGAGGCAGGGCTGGGGACGCAGCCGCGGGTGCTCGTCGACGTCGCCAACCCCGGCGTGCAGGCGTTCGTCCTCGGGACCTCCGCACGGCCCGTGCTCGGGGCGACCGGGGGGCTCGTGGTCCTCCAGGTCACCGACCCGCCGGCGTTCCGTGCGGTCGTGCGGCACGAGCTCGCGCACCTGGCCGCCCGCGACGTGCCCTGGGCGTTCGTCACGGTCGCCGTCTGGTGGGCCTTCGTCGGCCTGGCCCTGGTGCCGGTGCTCGTCGTGCTCGCGGTGTCGGACCTGGTCTACGTGGCCAGGCTGGGCTGGCGGGCCGTCGTGCTCGCCGTCCTCGTCCTGCTGCTGCGCAACGCGGTGCTCCGTGCGCGCGAGGCCTACGCCGACGCCCTCGCTGCCGAGCTGGGCTCCCACGAGGACCTGGACAGGGTCCTCGCAGCGGGCGCCGGGGCGGGCGGCGGGGACACGTGGGGCCGGCACCTGCTGCGACGCCACCCGACGGTGCCCCGTCGCCGGCGCCTGCTGGCCGACCCCGACGGCCTGTTCGTGGCAGAGCTGCCCGTGGCGCTCGCCGCGGGCCTCGTGACCGCCACCTCGTTCCAGGCGCTCGAGTCCGTGTCGGTGCTCCTGCTGCCGCCCGCGGCCTCGGTGTGGGTGCCGGCGGTGCTCGTCGCCCCGCTGCTCGCCGTGGTGCTGTGCGTCGGGTCGTGGCGGGCCGGGCTCCGTGCGGTCGCGCGCGGCCGGGAGCGGGCGGTGGCGTGGCCGCTCGGCCTGGGTGCGGGCGCCGGCATGGCCCTGGGGCCTCTGCTGACCTTCGAGGCCGCGGCGGGTGCCGTGGTCCACGGGCCCGTGGGTGCGCTCGGCTACGTCGTGTGGGGTCTGGGCGTGCTCGGGCTCGTCTGCCTGCTGGCCCGGTACGCGGCGGACGCGGGCCGGCTGGGGGTGCGGGCGGCGCTGGGAGGTCCGTCGCCGCGGACGCCGCTGCTCGTGCACGTGGTGGCGGTCACCGCCGCCACCGCCGCGCTGCTCGCCTACGGGCACCTGTCCCTGCTCGCCATGGCCTCCGGCGACGCGACGGTGGCCCTGGGCAACGTGGTGCTGCTCCTCCTCGCCGGGGCGTGGTTCGGTGACGACGGGCTGCTCCTGCTCCTCGTCGCCTGTGCCGTGGTCGCCCCGCTCCTGCTCGCCGCGCGCCGGCCGTCAGCGCCCGGGCCGGCCCCGGGGGGTGCGTGGGCGTGGCGCGACCGGACGGCCCCCGTGCCGGACCTCGGCCCGTCCCCCCGTCCCCGTCTGCGCGTGCCGCTGCTGGCCGCCGCGCTCCTCGGTCTGGCAGCCGTCGGGTGGCACCTGCTGCTGAGGGGGCTCGGGCCGGTCGTCCTGGACGACGCCACGTGGCGGAGCGACCGCTTCGCGGCGACGCTCGGCCTGGCGAGCATGGGCCTGGTCGCGGTGGCCGCGGTGCTCGGGGGGCTGGTGGCCGTGGCGCTGCTGCCGTCCCGGTGGTGGCCCCTCGGGGTGCTGGGCGGGGCGGTGTCCCTGCTCGTGGGCGGGCTGGGCGTGGCCCTGGCCTACAGCGGGGGCGGCTGCGGACTCCTGCCGCGCGCCGGGCCCCGGGACTGCTCCCCGCCGACCCCTGCAGCGCTGTGGGCGGTGCTCGCCCAGCCCACGGGCCTGGCCGTCCTGTGGCTGCTCCTGGTCCCGGCCGTGCTGGGCGTCCTCGCGTCCGTCGGCCGGGCCCCGGACGCGGTCGCGGACCTGTCGGGCCGGCCCTCGCGCAGCCGGCTCGTCGCCGTCCCCCTCGTGGCCGTCGCGCTGCTCGCCGCCCCCGGCGCCGTCGCGGCCGCGGTCGTCGCCGCCACCGAGCTCACGGTCGTCACGGGGCCGGGGTACGAGGTGACGCTCGAGCCGCCGTGGACGGTGGGCGGCGACGGAGCCTCCCCTCTGGTCTCTGCCGTCCCTGGGGTCGCTGCGGTCCCTGCGTTCCGCACCATCGACCAGCGGGTCCGCGCCCAGCTCGTCCCGGTGCCCGACGGCCCCGGGGGGCCGCTCCCGGAGGAGGACGGCCCCGTCGTCGGTGGCGTGCCGAGCCGGTTCCTGTCGGAGGAGGAAGAGGGGCCCGTGGTGCTGCGGCGCTACGCCGTCGAGGCGGGCCCGGGGCGGTACGAGCTCCGTCTCGTCGGGGCGCCGGCCGCGCTGGAGGGGCCGGAGGCGGAGGACGAGCTCGAGCGGCTGCTCTCGCGCGTGCGCTGGACCGGCTGACGGGGGTCAAGGAGCGCCCCCCGCCTGCCGATCACGGCAGGGTGAACGAAGACCGTCAGAGCGTGGTGCCGTTCCTGCGCGCCCTCGTCGAGCTGCGTGGCTCCGACCTGCACTGCAAGGTCGGCTCCCCGCCGCGCATCCGCATCGACGGGCACCTGCGCAAGGTCCAGGCCCCCGACCTGCGACCCGAGGACACCGAGCACATGGTGGCCGAGGTGCTGCGCGAGGACCTGCTCCACGACTTCCGCACCACCAACGAGGCCGACTTCGCCTACTCCGTCCCCGGCGTCGGACGGTTCCGCGTCAACGCCTTCCGTCAGCGCGGCTCGGCCGGCCTGGTCTTCCGGCGCGTCTCCGGCGGTGCCATCCCGCTCGTCGACCTCGGCCTGCCCGACGTCATCGCCCGGCTCGCGCTGGAGCCCCGCGGCCTCGTCCTGGTCACCGGGCCCACCGGCTCGGGGAAGACGACGACGCTCGCCGGGATGATCGACCACATCAACACCACCAAGGAGGTCCACGTCATCACCATCGAGGACCCCATCGAGGTGCTGCACCGGGACCAGCTGTCCATGATCAACCAGCGCGAGGTCCGCCTGGACACCGCCGACTTCTCCTCCGCGCTGCGCGGCGCGATGCGCCAGGACCCCGACGTCATCCTCGTCGGCGAGATGCGCGACTACGAGACGGTCAAGGCCGCGCTCGCCGCCTCGGAGACCGGGCACTTCGTCCTGTCGACGCTGCACACCACCGACGCGCAGGAGACCGTCAACCGGGTCATCGACTTCTTCCCCCCGCACGAGCAGAAGCAGGTCCGCCTCGCCCTCGCCGGCGCGCTGCGCGGGATCATCTGCCAGCGGCTCGTGCCGCGCGCCGACGGCCAGGGCCGTTGCGTCGTCATGGAGGTGGCGGTCAACACCGGCCGCATCGCCGACGCGATCAGCGACCCGGACAAGACGAGCACGATCGGCGACCTCATCAAGGAGGGCGCCTACTACGGGATGCAGACCTTCGACCAGCACCTGGTCGAGCTCATCCGCGACGGGGTCATCACGCTGGAGGAGGCGCGGCACGCCTCGAGCAACCCCCACGACCTGCAGGTCGAGCTGCGCCGCCTGGGCCTGGTGGCCTGAGCGCACGCACCGCCGGTCCGGGACGCCGGGCCGCGGGTCAGGGCCGCAGCGGCAGGCGGTAGGTCCGCAGGTCGACCCCGGGTACCGGGGACCAGTCGCGCTCGGGGCTGCGGTCGAAGCCCATGCCCTCGTACATCGCGTGCGCGCCCGTCATCCGGGGTCCGCTCGACAGCACGAAGCGCTCGCAGCCCTCCTCGCGGGCCCGCTCCACGCAGGCGGTGGTGAGCAGCCGGCCGACGCCGCGGCCGCGGGCCGCCGGGGCGACCGCGAGCATCCGCATCTCCGCCTCGCCGGGGCCCGCCAGCTCCGCGAAGCGGGACAGGGCGCGCGCGTACGTCGCGGTCCCGACGAGCCCGTCGTCGTCCACAGCGGCCAGCAGCACGGCCTCGCGCGCCCGGGGCATGGCGTCGGCCACGGTGCCCAGGTAGCCGTCCTCGTCCTCGAGCAGGTGCTCGCCGCCGTACACGTCGGCCACCAGCCGGCCGCAGGCCTGCACCAGGTCGGGGTCCTCGGGCGTGGCGACGACCACGCGCACGGGCCCGCTCACCGGGAGGCCGCCGCGCGCCGCCGCCAGGCCAGGACCATGAGCAGGCCCAGGACGACGTCGAACACGCCGATGGCCAGCGCCAGGCCGCCCAGGGTCGACAGCTCGCCGTCGGCGTCCCGGGAGCCCAGCGCCACGACGACGATGACCACCCCGACGACGAGGTAGAGCAGCGCCCGGCGACGCTCGGTCGCCAGGGCGGCGTCGGGGTCCGCGGCCGCGCCGGGGTCGGCTGCGGTCGAGCCCGTCCCGTCCGTCGAGCCCGTCGTGCGGTCAGGGGTCAGGGGGACCGCCGGCACGGCGAGGGGCCCGGTGTCGGGGCCCTCGTGGCCCTCCGCCGCGCGGGCCGCCATGGCCTCGGTCGCGGACACGTCGCTCGTCTCCTGCCCGATCCTCCGGGCCGCGGCCAGGCCGCCCTCGTCGTGCACCCGGCCGTCGAACGGCTCGCCCGTCTGCGCGTCCCACGCCAGCAGCCCGGTCTCGCGCTCCAGCAGCCCCACGACGTCGACGACGACGTCGTGGAACGCGGCGCGGTCCTCGCGCTCGGTGTAGGGGAAGCTCACGGACGCCTCGTCCGGGTACAGGCTCACCTGCAGCCCCGAGGCGTGGGAGGCCTCGCAGGTGTCCGCGTCGACGGAGACCTCGACCTCGCCGACCCGCTGGCGCAGCGACGCCACGACCCGCTCCCACTGCTCGAGCCGCTCCGGGCGCAGCGTGTCGCCCAGGACGTCGCGTCCCTCGGCCTCGTCGAGCGCGGCCTCCCAGGTCTGCCCTGGTCGGCGCGGGACGAAGAGGATGTCGTAGCTCACCGGTGCCTCACCTGGTCCCCTCGTCGTGCCCCGTCGTCCCCCCGACCCCCGTCCCCGGGGGGCCTGGCGTGCGACGACGCCGCCCCCGGGAGCCGGGGACGGCGTCGTCTGCGGTGCGGCTGCCTCAGGCAGCGACCTTCTTGGTGTCCCAGAAGATCTCGGAGATCTCGTCGATCTTGCCGAGGAGCTGGTCGGCGACCGCGACGTCGGTGGAGTCCTTGACCCCGCCGGCACCGGCGAGCTTGATCGACTCGTTGAACAGCTGGTGCAGGTTCGGGTACTTCTCGAAGTGGGGCGCCTTGAAGTAGTCGCTCCACAGCACGGACAGGTGGTGCTTGACGAGCTCGGCGCGCTCCTCCTTGATGAGGACCGCACGCTGGCGGAACTGCTCGTCGTCGGAGGCGTGAAACTTGACCATGCAGCCCTTGACGGACTCGGCCTCGATCCGCGCCTGCGCCGGGTCGTAGACCCCGCAGGGGAGGTCGCAGTGGGCCGAGACCTCGGCGATACGGAAACCGATCATCAGGAGTCATCCTCTCGAACAGCTGTGTGGACCGGGGGCAGGCCGCCCTCACCGGACCCTTGCGACACTACAACCGTGCCGACGCCCCCGCGCTTCCGCCGCAGGCGGACGGACCGCTGGCAGGTGGTGCGCGTCACAGGCGCGTCGATGCTCCCGACGCTGCGCGACGGGGACCTGCTGCTGCTGCGGCGGGGCCGCACGCCGGTGGTCGGGGACGTCGTCGTCGCCGACCTGCCGGGCGCCCGCGGGCCCGGGGTCAAGCGGGCCGTGGCCCTGGGACCGGACGGCTGGTGGCTCGAGCGCGACAGCCCGGCGGAGGGCACCGACTCGTGGCTGTTCGGCGCGGTGCCGGTCGCCGACGTCCACGGTGTGGTCCGGGCGCGGCTGTGGCCCCGGCCGGGCCGCCTGCCCCGCCGCGCCTGAGGCCCTCGCCCACGACGTGCCGGGCGCCCGCCCAGCCCCGAGACTTCCCGGGTGGTCGACGTGGAGCGCCCCGGCGCGCAGCAGTGGGTCCCCGGCAGCGACGAGGGGACGGCCGGACCGGCCGGCGGGCACCCGGACGTCGACGCGCTGCGGGCCGCCGCACCCGCGTGCCGGGGCTGCGAGCTGTGGGAGCCCGCGACCCAGGTCGTCTTCTCCGCGGGCAACCCGCACGGCCGGGTCGTGCTGGTCGGCGAGCAGCCCGGGGACGTCGAGGACACCCAGGGCATCCCCTTCGTCGGGCCCGCGGGCCGGCTGCTGCAGAAGGCGCTCGACGAGGCCGGCCTGCAGCGGCAGGACCTCTACGTCACCAACGCGGTCAAGCACTTCCGGTTCGAGCAGAAGGGGAAGCGGCGCATCCACCAGACGCCGGAGCTCGCGCACATGGTCGCCTGCCGGCCGTGGCTGCAGGCCGAGCTGGAGGCGGTCGACCCCCGGGTGCTCGTGCTGCTGGGCGCGACCGCGGCCAAGACGCTGCTGGGCGGGCAGTTCCGGGTGACCAAGGAGCGGGGGGTGCTCGGCCCGCGCGACACCACGGCCGGCCGGTTCGACGTGCTGCCGACCGTGCACCCGTCGTCGATCCTGCGCGGGCCGCCCGAGCAGCGCGACGAGGCCTTCGCCGCCCTGGTCGCCGACCTCGCCGTGGTCACCGAGCACCTCGCGCGCGCCTGACGCGGCCCCGCCGAGGTCGTCCCGGCGGTCGTCGGGAGTGCACGGATGCGTGGTCGACGAGCCCCCGGACCGCGCACCACCGCGATGTCGGCGCCGGGCGCGCCCCTCAGGGCACGAGGACGAGCTTGCCGATGACGTCGCCCTCGACCATGCGCTCGACCGCGTCGGCCGCGTCGGTCATCGGCAGGACGCTGTCGACGAGCGGGCGCACCCCGGTCGTCGCGCAGAACCGCAGCAGCCGGTCGAGCTCGTCCCGGGTGCCCATGGTCGAGCCGACGACGCGCAGCTGGAGGAAGAACACCCGCTGCAGGTCCGCCGACGGGGTCGCGCCCGACGTCGCGCCGGAGACGACGACGGTGCCGCCCGGGCGCAGCGCCTTGAGCGAGTGGGCCCAGGTGGCCTCGCCGACGGTCTCCATGACCGCGTCGACCCGCTCCGGCAGCCGGGCGCCGGGCTCGAACGCCGCGGCCGCCCCCAGGTCGAGCGCCCGCTCGCGCTTGCCCTCGTCCCGGCTCGTCACCCACACCCGCAGCCCGGCGGCCGCGCCGAGCAGGACGAGCGCGGTGGCCACCCCGCCGCCGGCGCCCTGCACCAGGACCGTCTGGCCCGGCTGCAGCCCGGACTGCGTGAACAGCATCCGGTAGGCGGTCAGCCATGCCGTGGGCAGGCACGCCGCCTCCTCGAAGCTCAGCGCCGCCGGCTTCGGGACGAGGTTGCGCCGGGGCACGAGCACCGTGCCGGCGAACGTGCCGGGGTAGACCTCGCTGAGCAGGGAGCGCCGCGGGTCCAGCGTCTCCTCGCCGGTCCACGCCGGGTCGGACAGCACGGCGTGGACGACGACCTCGTTGCCGTCGGGGTCCACCCCGGCCGCGTCGCAGCCCAGCACCATCGGCATCTTCTCCGCGGGCAGGCCGACCCCGCGCAGGCTCCACACGTCGTGGTGGTTGAGCGCGGCCGCCCGGACCGTCACCGGCACCCAGTCCGCGGGGGGCGGGGTGGTCGGCACCGGGGCCTCGTCGCGCACCTCGAGGGCGGCGAGCGGGTCGGAGGGGGAGGGGCGGACAGCGACGACGGCGACCATGGCAGCGGTCTACCAGGTCCGCCCCGGCCGGTGGCACCGGCGCACGCGCTCAGGCCGGGAAGAGGCGGTCCCAGCCGCCGTGGAGCACGAGGTAGGCGATGAGCCCGTACCCGGTCTGGCCGGGCACCCGCCCGTCGGAGGCGGCCAGGTCGGCCTCCCAGTCGGCGTTGCCGGACAGCCCGGCGAGCAGGTCGACGTAGGGGACCCCGCGCCGGTCGCACACCTCGGTGAACGCGTCGGCAAGGCCTCGCAGCGGGCCGGCGAGGGCGCCGTCCGGGCCGCCGGGCAGCACGGGCGGGGGACCGACCACGAGGGCGGGCAGCCCGCGCTCGCCGCACGCGTCCAGGACGTTGGCCACGTTGAGCCGGCTGCGCGCGGTGACGGTGCCCGCGCGCAGGTCGGCGTGCCCGAGGCCCAGGACCAGCCGGCCGTCCTGGCCGAGCCGCGGCCCGGTCTCCGCCGCCCAGCGCGCCGCCATGCCGCTCGTCGTCTCGCCGGGGACCCCCAGCGCGTGGGACGTCAGCCGGAACCCCTCCTGCGGGGTGCGTGCGGCGACCCGGCCGACCCAGCCCATCGCGCGCGGGTCGCCGGTGCCGGCGACGAGCTCGTCGCCGAGGACGCACAGCGCGACGTCCGGGCGGCCCCCTGCGGGCCCGCCCGGACGGAGGTCCTGGCTCAGCGCTGGAACGCCCGCTCGACGAGGCCGACCTGCTCGTCGGCGTGGCGCTTGCCCGAGCCGGTCGCCGGGGCGGCCGAGGCGGGACGGGTGACCCGGTGCAGCGGGCGCCCGCCGAGCAGGTCGTGCGTGCCCATGGCGACGAAGGTCCAGGCGCCCTGGTTCTCCGGCTCCTCCTGCACCCACACCAGCGAGGCCTCGGAGGGGTAGGCGGACAGCGCGGCCATGAGCTCGTCCGCCGGCAGCGGGGCGAGCTGCTCGACCCGGACGACCGCGGTGCGGGTGTCGCCGAGCTTGGCGCGGGCGGCGACGAGGTCGTAGTAGACCTTGCCGGCGCACAGCAGCACGCGGTCCACCTGCGAGGCGTCGACGGAGGTGTCCGGGACGACCGGCAGGAACGTGCCCGACGTGAAGTCCTCCACCGCCGAGGTCGCCGGCTTGAGCCGGAGCATCGACTTAGGCGTGAAGACGACGAGCGGGCGGCGCGGCTTGGCGTAGGCCTGGCGGCGCAGCAGGTGGAAGTACGAGGCCGGGGTGCTGGGCACGGCGACCGTCATGTTGTCCTCGGCGCACATCTGGAGGAACCGCTCGATCCGGCCCGAGGAGTGGTCCGGGCCCTGGCCCTCGTAGCCGTGCGGCAGGAGCAGGACGACGCTGCTGCGCTGGCCCCACTTCTGGTCGCCGGCGCTGATGAACTCGTCGATGATCGTCTGCGCGCCGTTGACGAAGTCCGCGAACTGCGCCTCCCACAGCACGAGGGCGTCCGGGCGCTCGACGGAGTAGCCGTACTCGAAGCCCATGGCCGCGAACTCGCTGAGCAGCGAGTCGTGCGCCCAGAACCGGGCGCCGGAGCCGAGCTTGCCGATCGGCGCCCACTCCTGGCCGGTGCGCCGGTCGATGACGACGGCGTGGCGCTGGACGAACGTGCCGCGGCGGGAGTCCTGCCCGGCCAGGCGCACCGGGGTGCCCTCGGCGACGAGCGAGCCGAACGCGACGAGCTCGCCGAAGGCCCAGTCGATCCCGCCCTCGCGCGACATCTGCTGCCGCTTGGCCAGCAGCGGCGCGAGCTTGGGGTGGGGGGTGAAGCCCTCGGGCGGGCTGACGAACGCGTCGCCGACCCGGTGCAGGAGCTCCAGCGGGATGGCGGTGGAGTGCTCCTGCTCGGGCTCGGCCTCGTCCTGCACCTGCGCGCGGGGGGCCTCCAGGCCCTTGCGGGTGCCGTCGGAGCCGTTCTTCGTCGCCTCGCGCACCTCGGTGAAGACCCGCTCGAGCTGGTCGGAGTAGTCCCGCAGCGCGGCCTCGGCCTCCTCCACGGAGATGTCGCCGCGGCCGATGAGGGACTCGGTGTACAGCTTGCGGACGCTGCGCTTGCCCTCGATGAGGTTGTACATCATCGGGTTGGTCATCGACGGGTCGTCGCCCTCGTTGTGGCCGCGGCGGCGGTAGCAGATCATGTCGACGACGACGTCCTTGCCGAACGTCTGCCGGAACTCGAACGCCAGCTGCGCGACCCGGACGCACGCCTCGGGGTCGTCGCCGTTCACGTGGAAGATCGGTGCCTGGATCATGCGCGCGACGTCGGTGGCGTAGTACGAGGACCGGCTCGCCATCGGCGCCGTGGTGAAGCCGACCTGGTTGTTGATGATGACGTGGACGGTGCCGCCGGTGCGGTAGCCCCGCAGCTGGGACAGGTTGAGCGTCTCCGCGACCACGCCCTGGCCGGCGAACGCGGCGTCGCCGTGGACGAGGACGGGCAGCACGGGGTAGTCGGCGCCGCCCCGGTCGATCCGGTCCTGCTTGGCGCGGGCGATGCCCTCCAGGACGGGGTTGACCGCCTCCAGGTGCGACGGGTTCGCGGCCAGGTAGACCTTGGTGCTCGCGCCCGACGGCGCGGTGAAGGTGCCCTCGGTGCCCAGGTGGTACTTGACGTCGCCGGAGCCCTGGACGGTCTTGGGGTCCTGCTGGCCCTCGAACTCGGCGAAGATCTGGCCGTAGGTCTTGCCGGCGATGTTGGCGAGCACGTTGAGCCGGCCGCGGTGGGCCATGCCGATGCAGACCTCGTCGAGGCCGGCGTCGGCGGAGTCCGACAGCACCTGGTCGAGGATGGCGATCGTCGACTCGGCGCCCTCGAGCGAGAAGCGCTTCTGCCCGACGAACTTGGTCTGCAGGAACGTCTCGAACGCCTCGGCCGCGTTGAGCCTGCCGAGGATGCGCAGCTGCTCGTCGCGGCTGGGCTTGGTGGAGGCGTGCTCGACCCGGTCCTGGATCCAGCGCCGCTCGTCGGGGTTCTGGATGTGCATGTACTCGATGCCCACGGTGCGGCAGTAGCTGTTGCGCAGCACGCCGAGGATGTCGCGCAGCTTCATGACGGGCTTGCCGCCGAACCCGCCGGTCGGGAACTCCCGGTCCAGGTCCCACAGGCTCAGCCCGTGGGTCTGCACGTCGAGGTCGGGGTGGCGGCGCTGGCGGTACTCCAGCGGGTCGGTGTCGGCCATGAGGTGGCCGCGCACGCGGTAGGCGTGGATGAGCTCGACGACGCGGGCGGTCTTGTTGACCTGGTCGTCCTCGGACACCGACACGTCGCGGACCCAGCGGATCGGCTCGTACGGCACCCGCAGGCTGGCGAAGACCCGGTCGTAGAAGCCGTCCTCGCCGAGCAGCTTGTTGTTGAGCGTCCGCAGGAAGTCCCCGGACTGCGCGCCCTGGATGATGCGGTGGTCGTAGGTGGAGGTCAGCGTGATCGTCTTGCTGATGGCCAGGCGGGCGAGGGTGTCCTCGCTGGCCCCGGCGTACTCCGCGGGGTACTCCAGCGCGCCGACGCCGATGATCGCGCCCTGCCCCTGCATGAGCCGCGGCACCGAGTGCACGGTGCCGATGGTCCCGGGGTTGGTGAGGCTCACGGTGGTCCCGGCGAAGTCCTCGACCGTCAGCGAGCCGGACCGGGCGCGGCGGACGACGTCCTCGTAGGCGGCCCAGAACTCGCTGAACGACTTGTCCTGGCAGCCCTTGATGCTCGGCACGAGCAGCTGGCGGGTGCCGTCCGGCTTGGCCATGTCGATGGCGATGCCGACGTTGACCGCCGCGTTCTGCTGCACGCCCGGCTTGCCGTCGACCTCGGTGTAGGCCCAGTTCATCTCGGGCATCTCGCGCAGCGCCTCGACGAGCGCGAAGCCGATGAGGTGGGTGAACGACACCTTGCCGCCGCGGGCCCGCTTGAGGTGGTTGTTGAGGACGATGCGGTTGTCGATGAGGAGCTTCGCCGGGACGGCCCGCACGCTCGTCGCGGTGGGCACCGTGAGGCTGGACTCCATGTTGACCACGACGCGGGCGGCCGGGCCGCGCAGGCGCACGCTCTGCGTCTCGGCCGGGGCGGCGTCGGCCGGTGCCGCGGCGCCGGGGCGGGCGCCGGGGGTG
>NZ_JBBEOI010000037.1 GCF_037860755.1 Aquipuribacter hungaricus
AGCGGGTGGCCGCCGCCGAGCGGGCGGCCGACGGCTGACGGGAGCCGGGCGACGGTGCGGGCGGGGCGGGCGGCGCGGGCGGGGTCGGCCTGCGTCAGAGCAGGAGCCGGGCCACCGCGGTGCTCGCCACCGCCAGGACGAGGACCAGGAGGAACGGCGCCCGCAGCGCCAGCGCCACGGCGGCCACGGCGAGGCCGAGCAGCCGCAGGTCGACGACGAGCCCGTCGCCCGCACCCGCGGCCTGGGTGAGCACGAGCGCCCCGAGCATCGCGGGCGGGAGCAGGGCGAGCACCGAGCGGACCCGGACCCCGGACACCCACGCGCGCGGCACGAACGCCCCGGCGGCCTTCTGCGCGAACAGCCCGGCCGCGCAGAGGCACACGGCGAGCCAGCTCACGATCGCCACCTGCGGTCCAGGCCGAGCAGGGCCACCGCGCCGCCGGCGAGGACCGGGACGCCGGCCGGGGCGACGAGGGACAGCAGCAGGGCCACGACGGCGGCCAGGGCGGCGACGGCCGCGGTGCGGCGGTGGCGCAGGTATGGCCATACCAGCGCGAGGAACGCGGCGGGCGCGGCGGCGTCCAGGCCGAGCGCCGAGGGGTCGCCCATCGCCTGCACGCCGTAGGCCCCGAGCACGGTCGTGAGGTTCCACGTCGTGAACAGCCCGACGCCCGTGGTCCAGAACCCCGCGCGGGCGGCGGCCGGCCCGTTCTCCTCGTGCCGGACGGCCATGCTCGTCGTCTCGTCGATGACCAGCAGCGAGGCGAGCAGGCGCGGCACCGCCCGCCGCGGCAGCAGGTCGGTGAGCCGGACCGCGTACAGCGTGTTGCGCAGGCCGAGCAGCCACGCCGACGCCAGGCCCGTGACGGGCGCCCCGCCCGCGGCGGCGACGGCGGCGAACGCGAACTGAGACCCGCCCGTGAACCCCAGCGCGGACAGCACGACCGCCTGCAGCGGCGACAGCCCGGACGCGACCGCCACCGCCCCGAAGCTCACGCCGTACACCCCGAGCAGCCCGAGCCCGATCCCGTCGCGGCGGGCGGCACGGACGGCCTCGGGGGTCGAGAGCCCGCCGACCGTGCTCACCGCCGGGCGGCCTCGTCGCGGTCGGTGGCGTCGGGGACGTGCGGGCCGACGTGGCGGTGCAGCCACCGGTCGAGCGGGGCCAGGGCCCGCCAGTGCTCGGCGACGACGTCGACCGCGCGTGCGTCGAACAGCCACGGCTCGGTGTCCCACTCCCGCGACAGGGCCAGGCCCTTGTGCCGGAGGAGACCGATCCGGGGGTGGTCGGGGGAGAAGCCGCGCGGGGCCCGGGTCAGCTGGTCCCCGGACCGGGACCAGCCGTCGCGCTCGAGGGCGCGCACCAGCCGCTCCAGCGAGCGGCCGCTGCCCTCGTCGTCGACGGCGGCGCGGTAGCGGGCGACCTGGTCGCGCTCCATCCGCCAGTAGCCGCCGGCCAGGAACAGGCCCTCGGCGCTCACGTGCAGGTACAGCGAGGACCGGCCGTCCTTGCCGTGCGTGTGGCCGGCGGCCTGGGTCTTGTACGGGCTCTTGTCGTTGCTGAACCGGACGTCGCGGTAGGGGCGGAACACCTTGCCGGTGCCGAACTCCGGCTCCAGGTCCGCCAGCAGCGCCAGCAGGGGTGCGCGGACCTGCGTCTCGTACACCGGCCGGTGGTCGTCCCAGTAGGCCTTGGAGTTGTCGGCCTCGAGGCCGTCGAAGAAGTGGGGGAAGTCCTCGCCGAAGCCCGTGAAGGCGCGCTCGCTCACGGCCGCCACGCTACGTGCTCAGCGGTCGGCCTCGTCCCCGGTGACGAAGTCGATGAGCTCCTCGACCCGGCCCAGCAGCTCCGGCTCCAGGTCGGTCCAGGAGCGCACCGTGCCGAGGATCCGGCCCCAGCCGCGGCCGACGTCCTGGGCGCTCGTGCAGGGCCAGCCCAGGTGGGCGAGCACGCCCTCCTTCCACGGCCGGCCGCGCGGGACGACCGGCCAGGCGTCCAGCCCGACGCGCTGCGGCCGGACCGCCTGCCAGACGTCGACGTAGGGGTGGCCGACGACGAGGACGTGGTCGCGCAGCGCGGGCGAGCGGGACACCGCCTCGGCCTCCCGCCACTCCTTGGTCCCGGCGACGAGGTGGTCGACGAGCACGCCGATCCGCCGGCCCGGGCCGGGGCGGAAGCCGCGCAGCGCGTCGGCGAGGTCGTCGACGCCGTCGAGCGCCTCCACGACGACCCCTTCGACGCGCAGGTCGGCGCCCCACACCCGCTCGACGAGCTCGGCGTCGTGCTTGCCCTCGACGAGGATCCGGCTGGCGCGAGCGACGCGGGCGCGCTGGCCGGCGACGGCGACCGACCCGCTGGCGGTGCGGCCCGGTGCCACGGCCGGCGCCGCGGCACGGGGTCGGACGAGCGTGACCGGCCGGCCCTCGAGCAGGAAGTCCGGCCCGAGGGGGAAGGTGCGGGTCCGCAGCCGGCGGTCCTCGAGCACGACGACGTGCATGCCCCCGGCCTTCTCGCAGCGCAGCACGGCGCCGCACCAGCCGGTGGTGACCTCCTCCACGACGAGACCCGGCTCGGCGGGGACCTCCTCGACGACGGGGGGACGGCGGCGGGCGGCGAGGACGTCCCCGGCGTACCGGTCATGGGGGCCCCCGGTACGAGGGGGAAGGGCTGGGCTCACCGGTGCACGGTAGGCAGCGCCCTGCGCGGGCCGGCGGCGGACACGCGGGGCGGGTGCCCGGCGACGGGTGACCCGGCGACCCGGCGACCCGGTCAGCCGAGCCGGCGCACCTCCGGCCACATCTCGGCCCACGGCCGCTGCGCCCCGTCGCACAGCCGGAGCGGGGCCCCTGCCTCGTCGTTGTCCACCCCGGCGTCGTTCCCGAGCTCGTCGACGACGACGCAGGAGACGAACCACCGGCCCAGCTCCTGCTCCGACCAGCGGCCGACGACGAGGACCGCCTGCGGCTCACCCTCCGGTGGCCCCCACCACCAGTAGGCGTTGTGGCCGGAGACGACCGGGGGGAGCTCGGCGCCGCGGTCGCGCGCACTGTCCAGCGCGCCGGCCTCGCCGTAGTTGCGGGTGAGGACCAGCTCGGCACCGGTGTCCAGCGACGCGTCCTCGACCGCGGCCGCGAGCTCCGGCCAGCCCACCTGCTCCCCGTGGTCGTAGACGACGTCGACCGGGGCGAGCGACGGCGGCAGCAGCGGGAGCGCGAGGACGGCCCCCACCACGGCGTTGACGGCGACGAGACCGGTGAGGAGGCCGGTGCGCCTGGCCTCGTGGCCGCGCGCGGCCCAGCGCAGGCAGGCGGGCACGCCCGCGGCGACGAGCAGCGGCACCACCCCCATGAGGTAGTACGGCTTGCCGCCGGTGGCGAGCACGACGAGCACGAGCAGGGCGGGCACCAGGGCGGCCCAGCGGCGCCCGGGCGTGCGCCACAGCACGACCGCGCCGACGACGAGCACGCCCGCGGTGAGCGGGCCGGTCAGGGTGGCGAGCATGGGGAGCAGCAGCGCGCGGTCGACCGACGTGCCCGACCCGCCCGTCGCGATGGAGGCCGCCAGCGCCGCCTGCGGCCACCCCTCGGCCTGCTGCCACACCAGGGTCGGGGCGAGGCCGACGGCGGCGAGAGCCGCGGCGAGCCAGGCCCGCGGCGACCGGAACACCTCGCGCGGTCCGACGGCCAGCAGGGCGATGACGGCGCAGAGCAGGACGGTCGCGGGCAGGGTCTTGACGAGCAGCGCCACCGCGGCGAGCACGCCGACCAGCAGCCACGACCCCGCGCTGCCCCGGCGCACAGCCCGCAGCAGTCCGAGGACGAGGGCCGAGGTCGTCAGGACGTCGAAGACGGTCGTGCCGAACAGGTGCCCGGTGACCGCCAGCGTCGTGGCGGTGGCGACCACGACGGCGGTCCAGGTGGTCGCCCGGGCGTCGGCGCCGAGCTCGCGGGCGGTCAGGGCGGACACCGCGACTACCCCGCCGGCGGCCAGGGCCGGCACCAGGCGGAAGGCCCACAGCGCCCCGCCCACCAGGTCGTGCCAGGCCGTCGCGAGCAGCGGGACGAGCGCCGGCTGGTCGGCGTAGGCCAGCGCGGGGTGCCTGCCGGCCTCGACGAAGTACAGCTCGTCGCGGTGGAACCCGTACCGGGAGCCGACGGCGGCGAGCAAGGCGACCAGGGCGAGCGCGACCCAGGCCCACTCCGGCACCCCGCGGGCCCGCGTCGCGAGCGAGGCGCCGTCCCGGTCCTGCTGCGTCGTCACGGCCGCGAGCCTGTCGCACGGGTGCCCCGGCCGTCGACAGGCGCGACGCTGAGCCGGTCGCGCCCGCGGTGGTCTGCCGCGCCGCGGCTAAGGGCTAAGGGCTCAGGGCTCAGGGCTCAGGGCTCGACGGGCGAGAGCGTGGTGGCCGGCGGCCGGGCGTCGTCGGGTGCGGGGTCCTCCGGTCGGGTCAGCTCGTCGTAGCGGACCGCCACCACGCCGGCGACGACGAACGCGCCGCCCAGCAGCTGCACGGGCAGGGGCAGCTCGTCGAGCAGCAGCCACGAGAAGAACAGGCTGAACAGCACCTCGGTGAGGCCGACGAACGAGGCGATCTTGGACCCGAGGCGGCGGGTGGCGGAGACGCCGGAGGCGTAGGCGAAGGCGGCCGCCACCAGGCTCAGGCCGGCGACCGGCACCCACCAGGGCGTCGTGAGCCCGGCGAGCTGCACGTCTCCCGTGCCGGCCGTCATCGGCACGATCCCGACCAGCCCGGCGAGCACGAGGGCGACGCCGCCCACGACCAGGCCGGCGGCGGCCACGACCAGCGGCGGCAGCCCGGTGTCGGCGCGGGCCGACAGGACGAAGTACGCGGCCAGGCCGACGGCCGCCCCGAGCGCCCAGAGCACGCCGACCCCGTCGACGCGCATGCCGCCGAGGACGTCGAGGACGAGGACGAGTCCGAGGACGGCGAGGACGATGCCGACCACGGTCCACCGGCGGGGCCGCTGGCCGTGCCGCGCCCACAGCCAGAGCACGACGAGCACGACGCCGAGGTACTCCAGCAGCAGCGCGACCCCGACCGACAGCGTCGTCACCGCGGTGAAGAAGGCGAGCTGCACCGCGGCCACGGCCACCACCCCGTAGGTGAGCAGCAGCCCGGCGTTGCGGCGCAGCAGGTGCCAGCGCCCGCGCAGCAGGACGAGCGCCGGCGGCAGCAGGACGAGGGCGGCCACGACGATCCGGGCCGTCACCGCGGCGGCCGGGCTCCAGCCGGACTCCAGCAGCGACTTGGCGAACGGCCCGGAGCTGCCGAACGCCGCGGCGGAGGCGAGCGCGAGCCACAGGCCCGAGGACAGGCGGGGAGCGGGGGGCGGCGTGCTGCTCATGCGGGACCTCGTCGCGTGCGTCAGGGGTAAACTGCGGATCGGTACTGACGGTAGCCGACTCCACGTCAGGAGCAACAGTGGTCTTCGCCCATGACACCGAGGTCGCGCTCGCCGCCGCCGCGGCGCTGGCCAACACCCGCGCCGACGACGGCGGCGCGGACGCCCTGGCGCGCGTCGAGGACCTGGACGCGTTCGTCGCCGGGTGGTCGTACACGGGCAGCCGTGCGGCCCCGCGCGACCGCGCCGACGAGCTCGCCGCGATCCGTGCGCTGCGCGAGGAGGTGGCCAGGCTGTGGACCGCGGGCGACGCCGACACGGTCGCCGAGGGCGTCAACCGGCTGCTCGCCGACGGCGCCGCCCGGCCGCACCTGGCCCGTCACGACGGCTGGGACTGGCACCTGCACGCGACCTCGCCGGACCAGCCGCTCGGCACGCGCATGGCCGTGGAGTGCGGGATGGCCCTGCTGGACGTCGTGCGCGCCGGGGAGCTGGACCGGCTCAAGGTCTGCGACGCCGACGACTGCTCCGACCTGCACGTCGACCTGTCGCGCAACCGCTCCCGGCGCTACTGCGGCACGCGCTGCGGCAACCGTGCCGACGCCGCGGCATACCGCGCGCGGAAGGCCGCGGGGGAGTAGGTCAGCGGGGGAGGTTCTCGCCCGGCGGCGAGCCGGCCTCAGCCGAGTAGGTCGCCTTCGGTGACGACGTCGTCCTGACTCTCCTTGGCCCGGTAGGCGCAGGCCTCGGCCCTGTCCGTGCATCCCTCCACGTCACCGTCCGTCCACCGCGCCACACCGACGCTCGCGCGCAGGTACAGGGTGGTGCCTCGCGCATCGACCGGTGCCCGGACCGCTGCAGCGAGCTCCAGCGCCAGGACGACGCCCTCCCTCAGCGTCGCCCCGGGGAGCAGGACGAGGAACTCTTCACCGCTCCACCGTGACAGGGTCGAACCGTCTGGGCAGGCGTCGCGGAAACGGTCGGCGAGGACGCACAGCGCGACGTCGCCCGTGACGTACCCGAACTGGTCGTTGACGGCCTTGAAGCTGTCGAGGTCCAGCAGCAACATCACACCCGCTGTGCCCCCGAGGTTCTCAGCGTGCAGGCGCTGGCGAGCCGTGGAGCGGTTCAGCAGACCGGTCATCGCATCGATACCCGTCAGCCTCTCGAGCTCTTCCTGCAGGCGTGCCCTCTCCGCGGCGGTCAGCCGCGGGGCCCTCGGCCCCCGCGAGAGGTGTCTCTCGAGGAGCCACGCCCACCACCGGGGCGCAGGCCGTGCCTCGCTCACCGAGTCCTCACGCCCGCTGCCACCCCTCGGCCAGAACCGCCAGCCGCTCCAGCCGCCGGCGCTGCCCGAACGCCGACAACCAGCCCACCACGCCCTCCACGACGGTCCCCGCCGGCCCGTGCACGTCGGCGGTGACGGACACGACGCACCGCTGCTCGCCGGTCGGTCGCACCGTCCAGTCGTAGTCGAGCCGGTGCCCGAGCGCCCGGGTGGACCACGCGTAGCCGGCGTCCGGCCGGACCCGGGTGACGCGCATGGTGGTCGCGGGCCCGAAGAAGGGCCGGACCCGGCCGGTCCAGCCGTCGACCACCTGTCCGCCGGGCGGGTCGACCGAGACGACGTGGGGGCTCCACAGCTGCCAGGCGTCGACGTCGACGAGCAGGTCGTGGACCCGGGAGGCGGGCGCGGCGACCGTCCGGGCGCTCGTGATGCTCACCCCGCGCACGGTACGGGCCGTCCCCACCTGGCACGCTGTCGGCGTGCACGTGTGGAGAGCGCTGGGCGACGTCCCCGCCGGGGACGGCCCCGCCGTCGTCACCGTCGGCAACTTCGACGGCGTCCACCGCGGCCACGCCGCCGTGCTCGGGCAGGTCACCGACCTCGCCCGCGAGCGCGGCGCCCGCGCCCTGGCGATCACGTTCGAGCCGCACCCGCTGCACGTGCTGCGCCCCGACATCGCGCCACCCCTGGTCACCGGTCCGGACCAGCGGGTCGAGCTGCTCGCCGAGACCGGCCTCGACGGTCTGCTCGTCCAGCACTTCGACCTGGCGCTGGCCGGCCAGAGCCCCGAGGAGTGGGTCGCCGGCACGGTCGTCGGCGCGCTCGGCTGCACCACCGTGGTCATCGGCACCGACGTGCGGTTCGGCTACAAGAACTCCGGCGACCTCACGACGCTGCGGGAGCTCGGGGCGCGCTACGGCTTCGACGTGGTCGCCCTCCGGGACGTCGAGGCGCCGCAGGGCCGGCGCTGGTCGTCCAGCTGGGTGCGCGCGTGCCTCGCCGAGGGCGACGTCGCCGGTGCGGCCGACGTGCTGGGACGCCACCACCGGCTCGACGCGACCGTCGTCCACGGCGACCACCGGGGCCGCGAGCTCGGCTACCCGACCGCGAACCTGGGGCCGGACCTGCAGGGGCTCGTCCCGGCCGACGGCGTGTACTCCGGCTGGCTGACGCCCCGTGACGACCGTGACGGCGGCGGCCTCCGCATGCCGGCCGCGGTGTCCATCGGCACCAACCCGCAGTTCGACGGCCTCGAGCGGCGGGTGGAGGCCTACGTCCTCGACGCCACCGGCCTCGACCTCTACGACCGCCCCGTGCGCGTGGAGCTCGTCGACCGGCTGCGCCCGACACTCCGCTTCGACGACGTCGACGCCCTGGTCGTGCAGATGGGCCGCGACGTCGACGAGGCCCGTCGCGGCCTCGGGGTCGCAGCCGGCTGACCGGACCGCAGCCGGGTGATCAGGGTCGACGGCCGGCTGATTAGGGGCGCAGCCTGCGGCGTTGCTACTGTGGGAGACGCCGTAGACCGGCCGCGGACCTGTATGCCCGGGTGGACGAGCCCCCGGCGCTCCGCGCAACGAGACCTCCAGGAGACCGCATGCCCCTCGACTCTGCCGTCAAGAAGCAGATCATCGCCGACTTCGGCGCCAACGAGACCGACACCGGTTCTCCCGAGGTGCAGGTCGCGATGCTCACCAAGCGCATCACCGACCTGACCGAGCACCTCAAGGTGCACGCGCACGACCACCACACCCGCCGGGGGCTGCTGCTCCTGGTCGGGCAGCGCCGCCGGATGCTGCAGTACCTGCAGCGCACGGACATCGCGCGCTACCGCTCGCTCATCGAGCGGCTCGGCCTGCGTCGCTGACACGCACAGGGCGGCTCCCTCCGGGGGGCCGCCCTTCGTGCACGGGCACCACCAGAACGAGGACCACCGCACCACGCTCGAGCACCACCCGCACCACTGAGAGCGCGCGCACGCAGCGGGAGCACCGCCGGTGACGCCCGCGCCGCCCTCTCGACGACGAGAACCCCGAGCAACGGGGCGCCCCCGACGGGGGCAGAACGGAGAACACACCGTGGTAGACGTCCACACCGCCGAGGCCGTGATCGACAACGGTCGCTTCGGCACCCGCACCATCCGCTTCGAGACCGGCCGCCTCGCCAAGCTGGCCGCCGGCTCCGCCGTCGCCTACCTGGACGACGAGACCATGCTGCTGAGCGCGACGACGGCCAGCAAGCACCCCAAGAGCCACTTCGACTTCTTCCCCCTGACGGTGGACGTCGAGGAGCGCATGTACGCCGCGGGCCAAATCCCCGGCTCGTTCTTCCGCCGCGAGGGCCGTCCCGGCACCGAGGCGATCCTCACCTGCCGCCTCATCGACCGCCCGCTGCGCCCGTCGTTCGTCGACGGCCTCCGCAACGAGATCCAGGTCGTCGTCAGCGTGCTGTCGCTGAACCCCCAGGACTCCTACGACGTCGTCGCGATCAACGCCGCGTCGCTGTCCACCCAGCTCGCCGGCCTGCCCTTCTCGGGCCCGGTCGCCGGCGTCCGCATCGCCCTCGTCGAGGGCCAGTGGGTCGCGTTCCCGACCCACGACCAGATCGACGACGCCGTGTTCAGCATGGTCGTGGCCGGCCGGGTCACCGACACCGGCGACGTCGCGATCATGATGGTCGAGGCCGAGGCCACCGACACCGCCTTCGAGAAGATCCAGATGGGTGCCCAGGCCCCGACCGAGGACGTCGTCGCCGGCGGCCTCGAGGCGGCCAAGCCCTTCCTCAAGGTGCTCATCGAGGCCCAGCAGAAGGTCGCCTCCGGCGCCGCCAAGGAGACCCGCGACTACCCGCTGTTCCCGGCGTACCAGCAGGACGCGTACGACGCCGTCACCGGTGCGGCCGAGAGCGACCTGGCCGCCGCCCTGCAGATCGCCGACAAGCTCGAGCGCGAGGCCCGCCTGGACGAGATCAAGGCCGCCACGCTGGAGTCCCTGGCCGGCAGCTTCGACGGCCGCGAGGGCGAGCTGTCCGCCGCGGTCCGCTCGGTCACCAAGCGCCTCATCCGCCAGCGCGTCCTGAAGGACAAGGTCCGCATCGACGGCCGCGGCCTGGCCGACATCCGCCAGCTGTCCGCCGAGGTCGAGGTCCTGCCCCGCGTCCACGGCTCGGCGCTGTTCGAGCGTGGCGACACCCAGATCATGGGCGTCACCACCCTCAACATGCTCAAGCTCGAGCAGAAGATCGACTCGCTCGGCCCGGTGAAGACCAAGCGCTACATGCACCACTACAACTTCCCGCCGTTCAGCACCGGCGAGACCGGCCGCGTCGGCAGTCCCAAGCGCCGCGAGATCGGCCACGGCATGCTCGCCGAGCGCGCCCTGACCCCGGTCCTGCCCAGCCGCGAGGACTTCCCCTACGCGATCCGCCAGGTCTCCGAGGCCCTCGGCTCCAACGGCTCGACCTCGATGGGCTCGGTCTGCGCGTCCACGATGTCGCTGCTCAACGCCGGTGTGCCGCTGCGCGCCCCGGTCGCGGGCATCGCCATGGGCCTGATCTCGGACACCGTCGACGGAGAGACCACGTACGCCGCCCTCACCGACATCCTCGGCGCCGAGGACGCGTTCGGCGACATGGACTTCAAGGTCGCCGGCACCCGCGAGTTCGTCACGGCGATCCAGCTGGACACCAAGCTCGACGGCATCCCCGCCTCGGTGCTCGCCTCGGCGCTCACCCAGGCCAAGCAGGCCCGCCTGCACATCCTCGACGTCATGGCCGAGGCCATCGACGAGCCCGACGAGATGAGCCCCTTCGCGCCGCGGATCATCACGGTCAAGGTCCCGGTCGACAAGATCGGCGAGGTGATCGGGCCCAAGGGCAAGATCATCAACCAGATCCAGGACGACACGGGCGCCGACATCTCCATCGAGGACGACGGCACCGTGTTCATCGGCGCGGTCGACGGCCCCTCGGCCGAGGCCGCCCGCACGGCGATCAACCAGATCGCCAACCCGACCATGCCGGAGGTCGGCGAGCGCTACCTGGGCACGGTCGTCAAGACGACCACGTTCGGCGCGTTCATCGCCCTCATGCCCGGCAAGGACGGCCTGCTGCACATCTCCAAGATGCGTGACCTGGTCGGCGGCAAGCGCGTGGACAACGTCGACGACGTGGTCAGCGTGGGCCAGAAGGTCCAGGTCGAGATCTCGGAGATCGACCAGCGGGGCAAGCTCTCCCTGTCGGTCGTCACCCCCGAGGGCGCCGACGCCGCCACCGCCGACGCCGTGCAGTCCGTCGCGACCGTCGAGGCCTGATGACCCCCGTCGACCTCACGGTCGACGACACCGCCGTCGGCGGCGGCCAGCACCTGCTGGTCGCCGCCGACGGCGGTTCGGTCGTCGCCCGCACCGTGCTCCCGTCCGGGGTGCGCGTGCTCACCGAGTCCATGCCCGGGCTCCGCTCCGCCACCGTCGGCATGTGGGTGGGCGTCGGCTCCCGCGACGAGGCCGACGGCCACCACGGCAGCACCCACTTCCTCGAGCACCTGCTGTTCAAGGGCACCGACCGGCGCTCGCCGCTGGAGATCGCCGAGGCGTTCGACGCCGTCGGCGGCGAGGCGAACGCCGTCACGGGTAAGGAGCACACCTGCTACTACGCGCGGGTGATGTCCGACGACGCCCCCATGGCGATCGACGTCATCTCCGACATGGTGACCAGCTCCACCATCACGGTCGAGGACTTCGAGTCCGAGCGCGAGGTCATCCTCGAGGAGCTCGCGATGGCCGAGGACGACCCGTCCGACGTCGTCCACGAGCGCTTCGCGGAGGCCGTGCTGGCCGGGCACGCGCTCGGCCGGCCGATCGGCGGGACGCCCGACACCATCAAGGGCGTCGGCCGTGACGACGTGGTCGACCACTACCGGCGCCACTACGGGGCACCCACGCTCGTGGTGACCGCCGCGGGCGGCATCGAGCACGACGCCGTGGTCGCCGCCGTGTCCGCCGAGCTCGACAGGGCCGGCTGGCTGCAGCCCGCCGCCCCGCCCCGCGACGGCCGCGCCGGCGGTAACGCCGCCCCCGCGTCCGGGCACGACGTCGTGGTCCGCCGTGACGTCGAGCAGGCGCAGGTCGTCGTCGGCACCACGGCGCTGACGGCCACCGACGAGCGCCGCTACGTGCTGTCGGTCATGAACACCGCGCTCGGCGGCGGCATGAGCAGCCGGCTGTTCCAGGAGGTGCGCGAGAAGCGCGGCCTGGCCTACAGCGTCTACTCCTTCACCGCCGGGTACGCCGACGGCGGCTACATGGGGCTCTATGCGGGCTGCAACCCCTCCAAGGTGGACACCGTGGTGGACCTGCTGGTCGCGGAGTGGGAGCGCCTCGCCTCCGACGGTCTCGCCCCCGGCGAGCTCGAGCGGGCCGTCGGGCAGCTGTCCGGCGGGATGACGCTCGGCCTCGAGGACTCCGGGTCGCGGATGTCGCGCCTGGGCAAGTCCGAGCTCGTCCACCGCCGGTTCACCGACCTGGACGAGACCCTGGCACGGCTGCAGGCCGTCACGGGGGAGCAGGTGCAGGAGCTCGCCGCCGACCTGGTCTCCCGGCCCCGGAGCCTGGCCGTGGTCGGCCCGTTCGACACCGACCGCAGCTTCGGCACCGCGCGCTGATGGTGCGGCCCTGATGGACGCGCTGCGGGTCGTCGTCTCCGGTGCGTCCGGGCGCATGGGGACGGCGGCCTGCGCCGCCGTCGAGGCGTCCGACGACCTGGTGCTCGTCGGACGCCTCGGCCGCGGTGACGACCCGTCGGCCGCGCTGGCCGGTGCTGACGTGCTCGTCGACCTGTCGGTGCCCGCGTCCTCGCCCGCCCTCGTCGCGGCGGCCGTCGAGGCCGGCGTGCACGCCGTCGTCGGCACGACCGGCTGGGACGACGCCCGCCTGGCCACGCTGCGCGAGCAGCTCGGCGGGGCGCCGTCCGTCGGCGTCCTCGTCGCCCCCAACTTCTCGGTCGGCGCGCTGCTCGTCACCGCCTTCGCCGTCCGCGCCGCGCGGTTCTTCGAGAGCGTCGAGGTCCTCGAGCTCCACCACCCCGACAAGGTCGACGCCCCCTCGGGGACCGCCGTCCGGACGGCCCGCCTGGTGGCCGCCGCCCGGGCCGAGGCCGGGGTCGGCCCCGCGCCCGACGCGACGACCGCGTCGCTGCCCGGCTCCCGCGGCGCCGACGTCGACGGCGTCCCCGTGCACTCGGTGCGGCTGCGGGGCCTGGTCGCCTCCCAGGAGGTGCTGCTCGGCGCCCAGGGCGAGACGGTGAGCCTGCGCCACGACAGCATCGACCGGTCCTCGTTCATGCCGGGCGTGCTGCTCGCCGTCCGGCAGGTCGGCAGCCACCCGGGCCTCACCGTCGGCCTGGAGCACTGGCTCGACCTGTGAGGCGCACCAAGGTCGTCATCGCCGTCCTGCTCCTCGTGCTGTCGTTCTACCTCGTCGGGCTGCTCGTCCGCTCCTGGGCGGTCGTCCAGGACGGCGGCGTGCTCGGTTGGCTGCTCGCGGCCGGGATGGTCGTGCTCGTCGGGATCGCGGTGCTCGCCGTGGCGGCGGAGCTCCGGTTCGGCGTCGCGACCGAGCGCCTCGGGCGCACCCTGGACGCCGAAGGCGCCCTGCCGGAGGCCGTGCCCCGCTCGGGCGACGGCCGCGTCGACCGGGCGGCGGCCGACGAGGCGTTCGCCCGCTACCGCGCCGAGGTGGAGGCGGACCCCACGTCCTGGCGGGGCTGGTTCCGCCTGGCCCTGGCCTACGACAGCGCCGGGGACCGCAAGCGAGGTCGCGCGGCGGCCCGGCACGCCGTCCGGCTGCACCGGACTCCTCAGCAGCCCTCCTAGGGCCTACGGCCGGGGGTCCGGGTCGGCGTCCGGTCGTGCGCCCTCGCCTGCGGTCCACCCGCCCCCGCCGGCGGTCTGCCCGTCCGTCGCCGGCGCCGGTCCCCGGGGGGCGGCAGGGCCGGCGGTGCCGTCGACCACCGCGGCGACGAGCGCCTCGAGCGGGCCCCGCGACCAGACGGCGCGCACGGCGGTCGCGAGGACCACGGCAGTGACGGCGTGCACCGCCCAGGACGCCGGCGCCGGCAGGTCGGGCTGCTGGAGGAGCACCGCCAGCACGTGGGCCGTGTACAGCGTGAGCGTCATGGACCCGGCGGCCGCCAGGGGGCGCAGCAGCCACAGCACGGGCGTGCGGGACAGGAGCAGGCAGCCGCCGAGCACGAGCAGGGCGGCGCCGGTGGTGCCGAGCAGGTCCGGCGGGGTGCCCGAGTGGGGGACGTCCAGCGCCAGCCACTGCCAGGTGGTCGTCGGCGTCGTGCCGTAGAACGGCCCCTCGGTGGTGCGTCCCGTGCCGAGGGACGCCTCCTCGAGGACGGCCCGCGCGGTGGGGGAGGTGCTGAGGACCCCGGAGACCACGGTGGCGCCGACGAGGAGCACCGCGCCGGCCGCGGCGATGCCCGCAGCCACGGACGTCCGGGTCAGGGCGAGCCGGCCGACCGCGGCGCCGACCAGCAGGTAGCCGAACCAGGTGAGCACCGGGTAGTAGCCGGTGAGGAGCAGGTCCGTGACCGAGGCGACGGGCTGGACGAGGAGGGCGACGAGGCCCACCTGCGGACCCGGCCCCTCGAGCGCCCAGACGGCCCGCAGGGCGTGGGACAGGACCGGGGTGAGCCCCAGCCACAGCAGGCCGGCGGCACCCAGCAGCGGCGCGGGCAGCCGCAGCAGCGGGGCGAGCAGGACGAACGACACCGCGTAGTACTGCAGGATGATCGCGACCGGCGGCTGGAGGTCGGCGAGCAGCAGGCCCACCAGCAGGATGAGCACGGCGCGGACGGCGGTGCGGGCGACCATCCGGCCGTAGGGCGTCCGGGGGCCTGCGTGGCCGCCGTCGGCGAGGGCGAGCCCCACCCCGGCCAGCAGGGCGAACGTCGCCGAGGACCGGCCGTCGACGAGGGCGAACGCCTGGCTCTCCTCCCCGGTGGGGCCGAGGCGGGGCAGCAGGTGGGCCGCCATCATCCCCAGCAGCGCGAGGCCGCGGGCGGCGTCCACCCCCACCAGGCGCCGGGACCGGGGGAGCATGGGCGCCGTGATGTCGACGGTGCTGCTCATGCCGTGGGGCCCGGGTCTGCCAGCCACGCGACCATGCGCACCTCCGGCCACACCGAGCGGCCGTCGTCGGGGTCACCGCCGGCCAGGGCCCGTCGCCGCCGGGCGCCGTCCTCGGCGAACCCGGCCCCGCGGAGGAACTCCGCGCGGGGGGCGTCGTCGACATGGACCCAGACGTGGACCCGGTCGGTGCCGTCGCCGGCGTGGGTGTCGACGACCGCCGCCAGCAGGCGCGAGCCGTGCCCCCGCCGCTGGTGCAGCGGGTCGACCTCGAGCGCGACGAGCTCGATCGTCGACCCCGTCCCCGCGACGGCTGGTCCGGCGGCTGGCCCGGCGTCCTCTGACCCGGCTGCCGGGTCCCTGACCGGGGCGGAGGCGACGAAGCCGGCGACGATGCCGTCGCCCACGGCCACGTGCACCCGGTGCCGCGGCGACGGCGGCGAGGACACCGCGGGCCGCCAGGCGGCCGCGAGGACGTCCGGGGTGAGCGCCGCCACGAGCGCCGGCGGCAGCACCTGGGCGTACGGGCCGGTCCAGGAGCGGGCGTGGACCGCGCCGATGGCCTGCAGGTCGGGCTCGCGGGCGGGGCGCACGGAGTTGTCGGCGCCGGGGGCGCCGAGCAGCGGGCTCGACATGCGCCGATCCAATCACGCGCGCCGGGCGCTCCTGGGCGAGGGGCTGCCGCCCGGCTCGCCTACGCCTCCGCGCGACGGTCCGGGACGCACCGAGGGCCCCGACCGGCGTGCGGTCGGGGCCCTCGTTGGGGTGCTGGTGCGGGGAGGTCAGGCCTGGCCGGAGCCGACCTCGCGGCGGACCTCGGTGCCGCTGTCCAGGGCGTCGTGCCCGTGGGCGGCGTCGATGGCGTCGTGGTCGCCGTGGCTGTGCGCGGCGGCCAGCTCGGCCGGGGTGACGGGGTCGACCCGGTCCTCGAAGTAGAAGCGCGACAGCCGGCGCGTGATCCCGTCGGCCCAGGCGCCCTTGCGCTTGACGCCGTTGGCGTCGGTCGCGGGGCCCGGCTCGATGGGCGTGTAGGCGTCGTGCTGCACGAGCGTCCACTGGTCGTACGCGGACATCGGGGCGTGGCGCTCGAGCACCTCACCGGTGTCGAGGCGGAAGACCTGGCCGGTCTCGACACCGTGGAGCACGCGGTCACGGTCACGGCGCTGCAGGCCCAGGCAGATCCGCTTGGTGATGACGTAGGCGATCGGGGGGGCGACGAACATCAGCACGCCGGTCGCCCGGGTGATGTCGTTGATCGACAGGTGCAGGTGGGTGGCGAGGATGTCGTTGCCACCGTTGGCCCAGAGGATGACGTAGAAGGTCAGGCCCATGACACCGAGCCCGGTACGGGTCGGGGCGTTGCGGGGGCGGTCGAGCAGGTGGTGCTCGCGGGCGTCACCCGTCGCGAGGCGCTCGATCCACGGGTAGGCGACGAGGACGGTCGTCAGCAGGCCGGGGATGACCACGGCCGGGATGAGGATGTTGAGGCTCAGCGTCCACTCGAAGAGGACGACCTCGAGCCAGCCCGGCATGACGCGCACCGCGCCGTCGAGCCAGCCCATGTACCAGTCGGGCTGGGCACCGGCGGTCACCGGGGACGGGTCGTACGGGCCGTAGGACCAGACCGGGTTGATCTGCACCAGGGCCGAGATGAGGGCGATGACGCCGAAGACGATGAAGAAGAAGCCGCCGGCCTTGGCGATGTACACCGGGAGCAGCGGGTAGCCGACGACGTTGCTGTTGGTGCGCCCCGGCCCCGGGTACTGCGTGTGCTTGTGCAGCACGACCAGGAACAGGTGGGCCGCGATGAGCGCGAGGAAGATCGCGGGGACCAGCAGCACGTGGATCGTGTACAGGCGGGGGATGAACGCCTCGCCCGGGAACTCCCCGCCGAAGGCGAAGAAGTGGACGTAGGTGCCGATGAGCGGGATCGACAGGATGATCGCCGAGGCGATGCGGAGGCCGGTGCCGGAGAGCAGGTCGTCCGGCAGCGAGTAGCCGGCGAAGCCCTCGACGATGGCCAGCAGCGCGAGGACCGCGCCGATGACCCAGTTGAGCTCGCGCGGGCGGCGGAAGGCGCCGGTGAAAAACACCCGCATCATGTGCACGACGGTCGAGGCGACGAAGACCAGCGCCGACCAGTGGTGGATCTGCCGCATGAGGAGGCCGCCGCGGACCTCGAACGACATGTTCACGGTGGAGGCGAACGCCTCCGAGACGAGCTTGCCCTGCATGGGCTCGTACGGGCCGTCGTACTCGACCAGCCCGACGCTCGGGATGTAGAAGAACGTGAGGAACACGCCCGTCAGCAGCAGGATGACGAAGCTGTAGAGGGCGATCTCCCCGAGCATGAACGACCAGTGGTCGGGGAAGATCTTGCGGGCGTTGGCCTTGATCGGGCCGGTGAGGCCCAGGCGCGAGTCCGCGAAGCCGGCGAGCTTGGCAGCCGTCGTCTTCGGTGCGGGCCGTGCCGGTGCAGCCGTCTGGCTCATGCGGACTCCTCGGACATGCGCTTCTCGTCCTTCTCTCGCTCCCAGTAGCTGGGACCGACGGGCTCGGAGAACCCGGACTTCGCTACCAAGTATCCCTCACCGTCCACCTCGATGGGCAGCTGGGGTAGGGCCCTGGCGGCAGGTCCGAAGATGACCTTGCAGTCGGCCGCGACGTCGAACGTCGACTGGTGGCACGGGCACAGGAGGTGCTGCGTCGTCTGCTCGTACAGGGCGACGGGGCAGCCCATGTGGGTGCAGATCTTCGAGTAGGCGACGATGCCCGCGTAGGAGCCGGCGAGGGCGGACTCGGCCACCTCGTCGGGCTCGAGGCGGATGAGCAGGACGGCGGCCTTGGCCTTCTCGTCGAGGAAGTGGCTGGACTCCTCGATGCCCTGCGGCTGGACGTGCACGACGCTGCCGATGACCAGGTCCGAGGCGAGGACCGGGTTGCCGGTGGGGTCGGTGACGAGACGGTCGCCCGCGCGCCAGATGGTCTCGGCGAGCACGCCCTCGGGGTTGGGGCCGGTGTCCTTGAGCAGGACGACCGCGGGCAGCGGGGCCAGCGCCAGGGCGCCGACGAGGGTGTTGCGGATGAGCGGGCGACGGCCGATGCCGGACTCGGCGACACCGGTGGTGATGATCCCGACGGCCTCCTCCTGCTCGGCGGCGGAGCCCTCGATCGCGTGCCGCTCGTCGACCTCCTCGTGGTCGGGCATGAGCGTCTTGGCCCAGTGCACGGCCCCGGTGCCGATGCCGAACAGGGCGAGGAACAGCCCGGTGCCGAGCAGCACGTTGGAGGTGAGGACCGCCGCGGCGGACGTGTCGTCGCGCAGCGGCACGACGAAGTAGCCCACGAGGGTCAGCAGGGTGCCGACGATGGACAGGACGAAGAGGCTCGCCACCTGGCGCTCGGCGCGCTTGGCGGCCTTCGCGTCGGTGTCGGCCATCCGGTCCACGTGCGGCGGCAGGCCCGGGTTCTCGAAGCGCTCGGTCGAGGACCGGGGCAGCTCGACCGCGGTGCCGGCGGCCGGACCCGCCGGGCCGGGGGCGTTGCTGACGACGTTGTGGTGCGGGCTCGTGGCGCCGGAGGCGCCGGAGGCGCCGTGGCCGGTCGGTGCGCTCATGACGACTTGGCTCCCAACCACACCGCGCAGGCGATGAGTCCAGTGATCCCGACGACCCACGCGACGAGGCCCTCGCCCACGGGGCCGATCGACCCGAGGGACAGGCCACCGGCCTGCGGGGTGTTCTTGACGTAGGCCAGGTAGGCGATGATGTCGTTCTTCTGCTGCGGCGTGATCGTCTGGTCGTTGAAGACGGGCATCGACTGCGGGCCGGTGAGCATGGCCTCGTAGATGTGGACCGGGGCGGAGTCGGTGATCGGCGGGGCGTACTTGCCCCGCGTGAGCGCGCCGCCGGAGCCCGCGAAGTTGTGGCACATCGCGCAGTTGACCCGGAACAGCTCGGCGCCCTCGGCGAGGTCGCCGTTCTCGGGGTCGAGGTACTCCTCGTCGGGGATGGCCGGGCCGGGGCCGAAGGCCGTGGCCACGTAGGCGGCCAGGGCCCGGGTCTCCTCGAGGGTGAACTGGGGGTCGCGCTGCTCGATCTGGGGGCCGGACTGCTGGGCGGGCATGCGGCCCGTGCCGACCTGGAAGTCGACCGAGGCGGCGCCGACGCCGTACAGGGAGGGGCCGGACTGCACGCCCTCCTCGGTGATCTCGCCGCCGGCGCCGTCGATGCCGTGGCAGGAGGAGCAGTTGGCCAGGAAGAGCTCCTCGCCGAGGGCGATCTCGTCCTCGCCGTAGGTCTCGCCGGCCTGGGCGCTGGTGGGGGCCAGCAGCGAGTAGCCCACGCCTGCGAACAGCAGGCCGACGAGCAGGACGACCGCCAGCGCGAGCGGGTGGCGGCGGTGCCGCATGACTGCGTTCACGTCGGGTCCGATCAGCTGAAGTAGACGGAGATGAAGAGGGCGATCCAGACCACGTCGACGAAGTGCCAGTAGTACGACGTGACGACGGCGGCGGTCTCCTCCGCGTGGCCGAAGCGCTTGGCGGCGAAGGTGCGGCCGATGACCACGAGGAAGGCGAGCAGCCCGCCGGTCACGTGGAGACCGTGGAACCCGGTGGTGAGGAAGAACGTCGAGCCGAAGGGGGAGGACGCCATCGTCAGCCCCTCGTGGACCAGCTCGGCGTACTCGTACACCTGGCCGGAGACGAACACCGCGCCGAGCAGGAAGGTGAGGACGTACCACTCGCGCATGCCCCAGCGGGTGAGCTGGAACAGCGTGCCGGTGCGGGCCGGCTGCAGCCGCTCGGCGGCGAAGACGCCGAACTGGCAGGTCACCGAGCTCGACACGAGGATGATGCAGTTCACCGCGGCGAAGGGGATGTTGAGCATCTCCTGCCCGGCCTCGTAGGCCTCGGGCCGGATCGACCCCAGCGTGAAGAACATCGCGAAGAGGGCCGCGAAGAACATGAGCTCGCTGGCGAGCCACACGATCGTGCCCACCGACGTGAGGTTGGGACGGTTCACCACCGCCGGGACGCCCGTGCTGACTGCTGCTGCTGCTGCCACGGCGTCAATCTAATGGGTGGGCAGGCAGAACGAGAGCCCACCCCCCGGCAGGTCGGCGCGCGGGTCCGTGGCTCTCGCCCGGGGCGGGCGGGACGGGCCGGGACCTGGTGCGGGCAGGGGCGGGGCAGGGCTCTGTGGCGGTCCCGGGAAGAACGTGCGACGGGGCCGGTAGATTCCCCGCCCATGAGCACAGCTGCCGCCCAGGCCGGGTCCTCCGCCGCCTCCGAGCACCGGCCCGCCGTCGCCGCGCGCCCCGCGGCGGACGAGGGCCCGCGGCTGGCCGTGGCCCTCTACAGCGACAAGTCGACGACCCGCGAGAAGGTCCGTCGCGCCGTGGGCCGCCGTCCCGCCGCGGACCTCCCGCTGGTGGAGATCAGCGAGTTCGCCACGCTGCCCGCGCTGCTGCGGGCGGTGGACACCGGCCGGTTCGACGTCCTCGTGCTCGACGGCGAGGCGGCCCCCGCCGGTGGCCTCGGGGTCTGCCGCCAGCTGCACGACGAGATCTACGACTGCCCGCCCGTCCTCGTGCTCACCGGCCGGCCGCAGGACGCGTGGCTGGCGGCGTGGTCCCGCGCCGAGGCCGCGGTCCCGCACCCGCTGGACCCCCGCGCCGTCGCCGACGCGGTGGCCTCGCTCGCCCGGCGCCGCGCCGCCGCTG